>NZ_JAGEKI010000014.1:0-203323 GCF_049887815.1 Pseudomonas sp. NFXW11
GCGGCAGCAGCAACCTGACCATCACCAGCACCGACAACAACGGCGCCACCGGCTCCCAGGCCTATACCCTGCAGATCAATGGGCTGGCGCCAGTGGCCGGTGCAGTCAGCGCCACGGTGGCGGCCAATAGCAGCAACAACAGCATCACCCTCAACCTCAGTGGCGGTGCTGCCAGCAGCGTTGCGGTGTCCACCGCCGCCTCTCATGGCACGGCTACCGCCACGGGCACCAGCATCACTTACACCCCAACTGCCGGTTATTCCGGCAGCGATACCTTCGCCTACACCGCCACCAATGCCAGCGGCACATCGAGCCCGGCTACTGTGACCATCACCGTCAGCGCGGCCAGCTTGAGCATCAACCCGGCCAGCCTGGGCGCGGGTACCACCGGCACGGCCTACAGCGCCACCCTCAGCACCTCCGGCGGCACCGCGCCCTATACCTACAGCATCAGCAGCGGCGCCCTGCCCGCAGGCTTGACGCTCAATACCAGCAGCGGGCTGATCAGCGGCACGCCCAGCGCCAACGGCGTCGCCAACCTGAGCATCAGCGTCACCGACGCCCATGGTGCCAGCGGCACACGGGCCTACTCGATCAGCATCAGCGCCGTGCCGATCACCGTACCGGCCAGCAGCCAGATCCTCGCCGCGGGCCAGGAAACCACAGTCGACCTGACCCAGGGCGCCACCGGCGGCCCCTTCAGCCATGCGACCCTGGGCACTGTCACCCCGGCCTCGGCCGGGCGGGTGACGATGCGCGGCCTGTTCGCGATGCATTTCGTGCCCTCGGCGGCCTTTGCCGGCACCGCGGTGGTCAGCTTCAACCTGCACAACGGCGCTGGCTCCAGCGCCGCCAGCACCGTGAGTTTCATCATCCAGCAGCGTCCGGACCCGTCCCGCGATGCCGAGGTGATCGGCCTGCTCAATGCCCAGAGCCGCGCCGCCGAGCGCTTTGCCAGCACCCAGATGGACAACTTCAACCAGCGCCTGGAGCAGTTGCATCAAATGCGCTGCGACCGCAACTCGTTCAATGCCAGCCTGCGCAAGGACGGCAGCAATGTACCCCTGGGCGAGATGGCCAAGGCCATCGAACAGCAACTGGGTGCCCCGGCGAACCAGAGCGAAGAGCGCAAGCGCCAGGCCGCAGCCGCGGCGCAGGACGACTGCCAGCCAGAAGCCCTGGCGTTCTGGAGCGACGGTTTCATCAACACTGGTTCGACCCATGCCCGCGGCGCCCAGGACAACAGTTTCACCACCATGGGCCTGAGCGCCGGTGCCGACTATCGCCTGGCACCCGGTATCATCGCCGGGGTCGGTATCGGCTACGGCACCGACCGCAGCGAGATTGGCGAACACAAGACCCGCAGCGACGCGGACGCCATAGGCATCGCTACCTACCTGAGCCTGAACCCGGCCGCGCAGTTCTACCTCGACGGCTTGCTGGGCTATAACCGCATCAGCTTCGATTCGCGCCGCTACATCACCGGCAGTGCCAACGACTACGCCCGTGGTTCGCGTGATGCCGACCAGTTGTTCGCCTCCCTCACCGCCAGCTACGAGTACCGTCAGGGGCCGCTGTCGCTGACGCCCTATGGCCGCTTCAACGCCAGCAGCACCCGCCTGGATGCCTTCAGGGAAAGCGGCGGCGGCCTCTATGGGCTGTCCTACGAGGAGCAGCGTCAGCAGAACTTCACCTCCTACCTGGGTATGCGCAGCGGCTACGACCTGATGACCCGGGTCGGCGTTGTCACGCCCAAGGTCGGGCTGGCCTGGGGTCACAACTTCAGCACCAGCAGCGACTACAAGATGCGCTACACCGACCAGGGCAGCGACGGCATCCTCTACCGCCTCAAGCCCGATGCCCAGGACAGCGACTTCGCCAGCCTGGACATGGGGGTGGACTTCAACCTCGGTCGTGCCTGGCAATTGGGCTTCTCCTACAAGACCGCCCTGGGTGCCGATGAGCGCAACGACAGTTTCCGCCTGGGCCTGAACGGAAAATTCTAACGACCGGGCACAGGCTAAGGCTCGCCAGCCGGGGGATGCAGCAGGAAATGCCTCCCCCGCAAGCACAGGCAAAAAACCCGCCGCAACCAGGCTGCGGCGAGTGCTTGAGTTGAAAGGACGAGTGTTTTTTTCGATTGTCGACGGTGGTCGAGCGCTGCAACCTGAGCTGCAGCGCGTTGAGTGGCGAGGGAGCTTGCTCCCGCTCGGCTGCAGAGCAGCCGTAACCCCCGATTCTTCCTGATGCACCGCACCGGCAGGTATGGGCCGCGCTGCGCACGCCAGCGGGAGCAAGCTCCCTCGCCACGGGTGGCTGGCGCTTAGCTGCTGGGCAGAATGCCGTTCTCGATCTCCTGGGTGGTGCGTTCCACGGCGCGGCGGGTCTTGTCCACCAGTTCGTCGATATCGCCGCGGGTGGCCACCAGGGCCGGGGCCATGATCATCCGCCCCAGGGTCGAACGAATGATCAACCCCTCTTCAAAGCCCAGGGTCCGGCAACGCCAGGCGATGTCGTTTTCGTTGGCGAAACGCTTGCGGCTGGTCTTGTCCTCGGCAAACTGCAAGGCCGCCACCAGCCCCGTGCCCTGGATCTCGCCAATCAACGGATGCTGGCCGAACACTTCCCGCAGGCATTGCTGCAGGTAGGGGCCGGTGTCGTGCTTCACTCGGGTCACCACCCCCTCATCGCGCAGGGCCTTGAGGTTGGCGATTGCCACCGCCGCCGCCACCGGGTGCCCGGAATAGGTCAGGCCATGGGCGAACACCCCGCCCTGCTCCACCAGCACCTGGGCGATGCGCTTGCCCAGCACCAGGCCGCCCATGGGGATATAGCCCGAGGTCAGGCCCTTGGCGATGGACAGGGTGTCGGGCTCGAAACCGAAGTGCTGGTGGGCGAACCATTCGCCGGTGCGGCCGAAACCGCCAATCACTTCGTCGGCGCACAACAGCACGTCGTACTGGCGGCAGATGCGCTGGATTTCCGGCCAGTAGCTTTCCGGCGGGAAGATCATGCCGCCAGCGCCCTGGAACGGCTCGGCAATAAAACCGGCGACGTTCTCGGCCCCCAGTTCGAGGATCTTTTCCTCCAGCTGGCGAGCGCAGCGCAGGCCGAACTCGGCAGGCGTGAGGTTGCCTTCATGGGCGAACCAGTAAGGCTCGTCGATATGCGCCACATCCGGAATCAGCCCGCCCATCTCGTGCATGAACTTCATCCCGCCCAGGGCCGTGGCCGCCAGGGTCGAGCCGTGGTAGCCGTTCCAGCGGCCGATCATCACCTTCTTCTGCGGCTGGCCGAGGATCTGCCAGTAACGCCGCACCGTGCGGATCAGCACCTCGTTGGCCTCGGAGCCGGAGTTGGTGTAGATGGCGTGGCTGTAGTGCCCGGGCAGCAGGCTGAACAGCAGCTCGGAAAGCTCCACCACCGCTGGGTGGGTGGTGTGGAAGAACAGGTTGTAGTACGGGAGTTGCTCGAGCTGGGCGCTGGCGGCGGCGGCCAGGTCCTTGCGCCCGTAACCGAGGTTGGTGCACCAAAGCCCGGACATGCCGTCCAGGTAGCGCTGGCCGTCGTTGTCCCACAGGTGCAGGCCCTGGCCACGGACGATCACCCGCGGGCCTTCGGCGTTCAGCGCCTTCTGGTCGAGAAAGGCATGGATATGGTGCGCGGCGTCCAGCGCCTGGTAGTCCTGGGTGCTGCGCTGCGGGTTGGGGATGGAAGCGCTCATGGTCGTTCTCCTGCAGGGTAAGCGGGTTCAAGGGAGGATTCGGTAGCCGCAACGGGAGTGCCTGGCAGCAGCGGCTCGGGGACGAACAGCGGCTTGCCCATCACCCACTTGATCCACACCACGGCAATCAGCGAGATCACCCCGAGCACCACCCCGGCGCTGCCGAAGATCCGCGCGGTCATCTCCGGCGATGGCGACACGTGGTAGATCGCAAACAGCATGCCGACGATGCCCAGCACCTGGGGCCAGGGGTAGAACGGCGAACGGAACGGCCGCGGCGCATCGGGGTAGCGTCGGCGCAGGGCGATCACATCGATATGCACGATGATGTAGGCCAGCAGCCAGGCCAGGGCCGCGGCAAGCAGCAGCAGGCTGATGGAATCCGGGTCCTGGCCCAGCAGCAGGATCGGCAAACCGGTCAAGGCGGCGATAAACAGCACCGCCACCCAGGGCGTGCGGCTGCGCGAACTCAGGCGCTTGAACTGGGGAAACGCCTGGCCGTTCTGGGCCATGCCGTAGAGCATGCGCGGCAAGGCCGCCAGGGACGAGTTGACGGTGCTGCAGGTGGCGGTGAGCACCGCGCCCACTAGGCACAGCTTGCCGGTTTCGCCGAACACCGAGGTGGCGAACAGAAAATGCGGCAGCGGGTCGCTGGCCAACTGCTCCCGGGGCACGCACAACAGGGCACCGAGGCAGTACAGGGTGATCACCAGGAAAATGATGCTCAGGCCGATGATCATCGAGCGCGGGATATTGCGTTCGGGGTCGCGGGTTTCCTCCACCAGCGGGCAGACGAACTCGGCGCCGACAAAACCCCAGATGGCCATCGCCGCCAGGGCCAGGGCGCCCACTTGCATGGGGTTCCAGCCCTGCTCCAGGGGCAGTTGCAGGTCGGCCTGGGCACTGCTCAGGGCCCCCAGGCCGAGGGTCAGCAGGATCACCACCATCACCACCGCCAGCAGGGTTTGCAGCCGGGCGAAGACATCGATGCCCAACAGATTGAGCAAGGTGAAGCTGGCAAGCACCCCATAGGCCACCAGCATCGGCGGCAATGCGCCGGGGTAGACCTTGCCAATGATCAGGTCCAGCAACAGCAACTCGGCGGACAGGGCGAACATCGCCACCACCATGTAGCCGGAGAAGGTCGCGAGTATCGCCGGGAAGTGCCCGATGGCCACCTCGGTGTAGCTGCTCAGGCTGCCGGCCCGGGGCACCAGCAGTGCCAGTTCGGAAAACGACAAGGCATAGGTCAGGGCCAGCAGATAGGCCAGCGTCAGCGGCATGAAGAAGCCCAGCCCGGCCATCCCCGCCCCTTGCAGCATCAGCACCATCACCCCCTGGGACACCACCAGGCCGACGGCCACCGAGACCAGCGAGCCCAGCCCCAGGACCCGGCGCAAACCACCGCTTGGCGTGGGGCTCGAGGCCCCGATGGAGACATTTGCAGTCATGCCACACACTCCCTTTCTTATTGTTGTGGGCCTGCCACCGGGGTGGCAGGTGCAACGACCTGGTTGTCATTGGGTGCAGGGGGATGGTGCGTCACCGCGGGCCAGAGGAAAAATACTAAAAATATGCTCCAGTCCCATGAAAAAGCTCGGCAGCCAAAGTGGCGACCAAGGTGCAAGGAAGGCTGCGCCTTCCAGCGCGAGCAAGCTCGCTCGCCACCGGGCTTGTAAGCGCTTGCAGCTGGCAACTGCCCTACTGTGGCGAGGGAGCTTGCTCCCGCTCGGGCGCGCAGCGGCCGCAAACCCTGAATCCGCGAGCCACCTGACAGACCACGGATTCAGGCCCTGGGAAGGCTGCGCCTTCCAACGCGAGCAAGCTCGCTCGCCACTGGGCTTGTACAAGCGCTTGCGGCTGGCAACTGCCCTCCCGGTCATCCTTCCAGCCAGTCGCCCAGGCGCAGCAGCATGGCGTCGCAGGCGTGCAGCTGTTGCAGGCTGATGAACTCGTCCGGCTTGTGGCCCTGATCCATGCTGCCCGGGCCACAGACCACCGTAGGGATGCCGGCCTGATGAAACAGCCCGCCTTCGGTGCCGAAGGCCACCGTGGCAAATTCCCGCGTGCCGCACAGCAGCGCCAGCAGTTCTGCGGCCTCGCTGTCGGCGGCGGTGGCCAGGCCCGGGTAGGCACTCAGGGGTTGCAGCTCGATACCGCAGTCGGCGTGCACGGCCTGCATTCGCGGCAACACCTCAGCCACTGCGTAGCCTTGCAATTCATCCACCACGGCCTGGGCGTCGGCATCGGGCAAGGTGCGCACTTCGAAATCGAACTGGCACTCTTGCGGCACTATATTCAGCGCCCGACCACCCTGGATCAGACCGGTTTGCACGGTGGAATACGGCGGGTCGAAACGCGGGTCGTGGTGCTCGGGTTGCGCCAGCCGGTCGCCGATCTCCCCCAGCTTGCCGATCAGCCGCGCGGCGTACTCGATGGCATTCACTCCATAGGGCGCGTAGGCCGAATGGCAGGCCGCGCCGCGCACCTGGCAACGCATGGCCAGCTTGCCCTTGTGGCCGAGTACCGGACGCAATTCGGTGGGCTCGCCGATCAGGCACAGCAGGGGTTTGTGCGGCCGCTGCTGCAATCGTTCGAGCATTGGCCGCACGCCCAGGCAGCCCACCTCCTCGTCGTAGGAAAACGCCAGATGCACCGGCAGGCGCAAGCGGCGCCGGAGCAACCCCGGCACCGCTGCCAGCACCGAGGCGATAAAGCCTTTCATGTCGGCCGTGCCGCGGCCGTACAAGCGCCCTTCGCGCTCGCTCAGGACAAACGGCTCGACACTCCAGGCCTGACCATCCACCGGCACCACATCGGTGTGTCCGGACAGCACCACCCCGCCACGGTCCTCCGGGCCAATGCTGGCAAACAGGTTGGCCTTGGTCCCCTCCGAGTTGTAGATCAGCTCGCTTTGCACCCCGTGGCTGGCCAGGTAGTCGCGGATGAAACCTATGAGTTCCAGGTTGGAATCGCGGCTGACGGTGGCAAAACCCACCAGCCGCGCCAGCAACTCGCGGCTGCTCGGCTCATTCATTGCCCGGCACTCCATAGCTGGGGGCCGCGGTGGGGTCCAGGGCGCGGGTCAGGTAGTCGTGCATCTGCGGGCGGTAGGCCTGCCACAACGCGGACAGCTGGCCGATGGGGTCTGCATCGGCCCAGTCCACCCGCAGGTCGACAATGGGCCAGGTCAGGTCGTCCACCACCATCAGCGCCGCCGAATGCACCGGCCCGGCCTCGCCACCGGCCGCCATGGCGCCGTGCATGGCCGCCAGCAGCCGCTCGATGAGAATCCCCGGGGTGCTTTCAAAGGCCTGCACCATGGCTTCTATCACCCCCTGGTTGGCCAACAGGTTGCCGGCAGCCACGCACTGCTCGCCGGCCAGGGCATTGTGCGTGCCCAGGGCCTGCTGGCCGCTGAACAACGCGGTGCGGCCCTGGCCGTCGATCACCGTGACCTGGCGGTACTGGCTCCAGCCATTGCTGGCCAGGGCCTTGTCCAGGGCTGCGGCGGGATCCAGCCGCTGGTTCTCCAGCAGATCGAGGATCTGCGGCCCCAGGGCCGGCAAGGTGACGTTCTGGGTCGCCACCGCGCCAACGCCGGCCCGCACCCAGGGGCAGCGGGCACCGACGGCGATGCTCGAGGAACTGATGGCAATGCCCAGCTGGCCGGTTTCGGCGCAGCGTCCAACGATGGAAAAGGTCATGCAAACTCCTTGGCCCGCTCGGGCCGCTGGGCCGCCCGGGCTCGCGCCGTGGGCAGCCGTGGGTTTATTCGGGAATCACCGCGATCACATCGATTTCCATCAGCCACTGCGGCTGGCCCAGGGCAGCCACCACCAGCCCGGTGGAGATCGGGAATACCCCCTTGAGCCACTTGCCCACCTCCTGGTACACCGGCTCGCGGTAGCGCGGGTCGGTGAGGTAGGTGGTGGTCTTGACGATATGCGCAAGCTCGCTGCCGGCCTCTTCCAGCAGTTGCTTGACGTTCTTCATGGCCTGCTCGGCCTGGGCCCGAGGGTCGCCCAGGCCCACCAGGTGGCCGTCGAAATCGGTGCCGACCTGGCCGCGCACATACACCGTGTTGCCGGCGCGCACTGCCTGGCACAGGTCGTTGTCCAGGGTCTGGTTGGGGTAGGTGTCGCGGGTGTTGAACATGCGGATACGGGTATGAGTCGACATCAGTGGGCTCCCACGTGGCTGAGGTCAGGGCTCGGCGCCACGGCGGCTGCCGAGGTCGGCCGGGATAGGTTGTAGGCCTGGTACTTGCGCTGGGTGGCGATGTGGTCGGCGATATGCTTGGCGTCGTGCCACACCCCCCAGATAAACGACGAGCCACGGCGCGACAGCCAGGGCAGGCCGAGGAAATAGACGCCCGGCTCGCGGGACACGCCGCGCTGGTGCAGGGGCTTGCCCTGCTCGCTGAAGGTATCCACCTGCAACCAGGAAAAATCCACGGCGTAGCCGGTGGCCCAGATGATGGAGGCGATGCCGGCGGCGGCCAGGTCCAGTTCCAGGATCGGCCGCTTCACGCAGTCCGGGTCCGGCAGGCGCCGGCGTGCCTCGGGCTCGGGGGGCAGGTCCAGGCCGTTGCGGGCGATATAGGCATCGGCGGCGTCCAGCAGGGCCAGGTAGTTCTCGTCGCCCCGGGCCAGGTTGTCCAGCAGGTCGGGGCGGAAGGTCACGCGCTCACCGTCGAAGGCCTGGGTCAGCCCCACCAGGGTGATGCCCTGTTGGGCCAGGGCACGAAAATCAATGGTCTGGCCACCCCGGGCGCCACTCACGGCAATGGTCACGTGCTCGCGGCCGGGCTTGGCGATCTCCGCGTCCCATTCGCCCAGCACCCCGAGCCACCAGCAGAAATCCCGCTGGCGGTAGGAACGCGGCGGCCGATCATGGGCGCCCACCGAGAGGTAGACCTGGCGCCCCGCCCGCTGCAGTTCATCGGCGATCTGCACCCCGGACGACCCCGCCCCCACCACCAGCACCGCGCCTTCGGGCAACTGCTGCGGGTTGCGGTAGGCCGCGGAATGGAGCTGCTGCACCCGACCGCCCTGGGGCGCGATCGGCGGAATCACCGGGCGCTGGAACGGCCCGGTGGCGGCCACCACCCGATTGGCCTGGATCAGCCCTTCGGAAGTTTCCACAGTAAAGCCCGGGCGACCGATATTGCGCTGCACCTTGCGCACTTCCACACCGGTACGGATCGGCGCATTGATCTGCCGCGCATAGGCTTCGAAATAATCCGCCACCTCATCCTTGGCCGGGAAAGCATCGGCACCGGTGGCAAATTCCCGCCCCGGAAAACGGTCGTGCCAGGCCGGCCCGTTGGCCACCAGCGAATCCCAGCGGCCGCTGCGCCAGGCTTCGGCGATGCGGCTGCGCTCCAGCACCAGGTGCGGCACCCCGAGCTTGCTCAGGTGCTCGCTCATGGCCACGCCGGCCTGGCCGGCACCGACCACCAGGGTATCCACGTGCAGTTGTTCTTGGGTCATGGGTCTGTCCTTCTTAGGTGACTGTGGGCACCGCCCGGGGGTTGGGCGCCCCGGACGGCTACCAGGGACAAGGCGGATGCGACAGATGGTGCGACAGCGCCCGAAGAAGGAAAAATATTAAAAATGTGCTCCCTGGCTAACAAAAAACGAGGCAGGCAGGTGCCGCCAGGCCCCGGGCGACGGGGGCTTCCCGGGGCTGCCGCCGATCGGCGCACAGCCCCCTGCCAGGGCTGCGCACAGCGCTCCCCCGGGCCTCGGCAACGATGGCCCATGGAAAACCCATTTCCGCGCTTTCGATCTGCGGGCACTGAAGGCACAATGCGTACCTTTTTGGCTGGCCCTGCCGGAGAATCATCAGATGATCAAGACGCCGTACTACCTCATCGACAAACAGAAGCTGCTGGTCAACATGCAGAAGATTGCCTATGTGCGCGAGCAATCCGGCGCCAAGGCCCTGCTGGCCCTGAAGTGCTTCGCTACCTGGTCGGTGTTCGACCTGATGCAGCAGTACATGGACGGCACCACCTCTTCGTCGCTGTACGAGCTCAAGCTGGGCCGGCAGAAATTCGCCGGCGAAACCCACGCCTACAGCGTGGCCTGGGCCGACGACGAGATCGAGGACATGCTCGCCAACTGCGACAAGATCATCTTCAACTCCATCAGCCAGCTGCAACGCTTTGCCGACGCCAGCCAGGACAAGGTCCGCGGCTTGCGGGTCAACCCCCAGGTCAGCAGCTCCGACTACCTGCTGGCCGACCCGGCACGGCCCTTCAGCCGCCTGGGCGAGTGGGACCCGGCGAAGATCGAGCAGGTGATCGAGCAGATTTCCGGCTTCATGTTCCACAACAACTGCGAGAACGGCGACTTCGGCCTGTTCGACCAGATGCTGACCACCATCGAGGAACGCTTCGGCCACCTGCTGCACAAGGTCGAGTGGGTGAGCCTGGGCGGCGGCATTCACTTCACCGGCGAGGACTACGCCCTGGACGCCTTCTGCGCGCGCCTCAAGGCCTTCTCCGAGCAGTACGGCGTGCAGGTCTACCTGGAGCCGGGCGAAGCCGCCATCACCCAGAGCGCGTCCCTGGAAGTGACGGTGCTCGACACCCTGTACAACGGCAAGCACCTGGCCGTGGTGGACAGCTCCATCGAAGCCCACATGCTCGACCTGCTGATCTATCGCCTGAACGCCAAGCTGTCACCGAACGTGGGTGAACATACCTACATGGTCTGCGGCAAATCCTGCCTGGCCGGGGACATCTTCGGCGAATACCAATTTGATCGTCCGCTGGCCATCGGCGATCGACTGTCGTTTATCGATGCGGCGGGTTACACCATGGTCAAGAAGAACTGGTTCAACGGTCTGAAAATGCCGTCCATTGTCGTGAAGCAACTCGATGGCAGCGTCGAGGTGGTTCGCGAGTTTGGTTTCGACGACTACCTGTCCAGCCTTTCCTGAGCGGACAGACACGAGGAGAAGTAAATAAATTGAAGAAGAATGTTCTTATCATTGGTGCAGGAGGTGTCGCCAAGGTGGTGGCCCACAAGTGCGCGCAGCACAACGACGAACTCGGTCGTATTGCTATCGCGTCGCGCAACATCTCCAAATGCCAGGCCATCATCGACAGCGTCAAGGCCAAGGGCAGCCTCAAGCAGCCTGCAGAAATCAAGGCCTTCGCGCTGAATGCACTGGATATCGAAGCGACCAAGGCGCTGATCCGCGAGACCGAATCGCAGATCGTCATCAACGTCGGTTCGGCCTTCCTCAATATGTCGGTGCTGCGTGCCTGCATCGATACTGGCGTGGCCTACCTGGACACCGCGATCCACGAAGAGCCGGGCAAGATCTGCGAAACGCCGCCCTGGTACGGCAACTACGAGTGGCAGCACCTCGAGGAATGCCAGCAGAAGAACATCACCGCCATCCTTGGCGTGGGCTTCGACCCGGGCGTGGTCAACGCCTATGCGGCCCTGGCCAAGCAAGAACATTTCGACCGCATTGATTCGATCGACATCCTCGACGTCAATGCCGGCTCCCATGGCAAGTATTTCGCCACCAATTTCGACCCGGAAATCAATTTCCGCGAATTCACCGGACAGGTCTGGAGCTGGCAGGACAGCCAGTGGACCAGCAACAGCATGTTCGAAGTCAAGCGCACCGACGACCTGCCCGTGGTCGGTTCGCAGAACCTGTACCTGACCGGCCACGACGAAGTGCACTCGCTGTCGAAGAACCTCGACGTGCCCAACGTGCGCTTCTGGATGAGCTTCGGCGAGCACTACATCAATGTGTTCACCGTGCTGCGCAACCTCGGCCTGCTTTCCGAGCAACCGGTGAAGACCGCCGAAGGCCTGGAAGTGGTGCCGCTCAAGGTGGTCAAGGCGGTACTGCCCGACCCGGCTTCCCTGGCCCCCGGCTACACCGGCAAGACCTGCATCGGTGACCTGGTCAAGGGCAGCAAGAATGGCCAGCCGCGCGAGGTGTTCATCTACAACGTGGCCGACCACGAGGAAGCCTACGCCGAGACCGACAGCCAGGGTATTTCCTACACCGCCGGCGTACCGCCTGTGGCTGCGGCCCTGCTGGTAGCCCGTGGCGAGTGGGACGTGCAGCGCATGGTCAACGTCGAGGAGCTGACGGCCAAGCCGTTCCTCAAGGCGCTGGACCAGATGGGCCTGCCGACCCGGATCAAGGACGAGCACGGCGACCGTCCGTGGGACGCCGCCCTCTGATCCACTAGCAGCACCCGGGGGCGCCGGCAACGGCGCCCTCTGTTTCGCGGCTTTGCGCTTCTTTCATGGGTGCGTCATCAAGGCATTTTTGTGCGACAGATCGCACTTCAGGGGCTCCCGTCCCAATCCTTTGCGGTGTTAGCTTGGCCAGGCTTTCGAGCAACAGCTCGGACAGCTCCAACCCACCGTCTGCAAAGGAATGCCTTGCGTAATGGACTTCTCTCTCAAGCACCTGGCCGCGGCCAGCCTGATGCTCGCCAGCCTGACCTCGTTCACCACCACCGCCCAAGCCAATATCAGCCCGCAGCAGAACGCGGCCATCCTCAACCACTTCGCCAAGGCCCAGGTCGACGACTTCCGTGAGTTCCTCGGCAGCCTGGCCAAGAGCCCGCTGGCCAAGAGCGAGCACCTGGCGCCAAGCATCGACGCCTTCCTGGCCAACCAGAGCCTCAATAGCGAACAGCAGAACGAGATCCATCGCCTGCTGGGCCTCTATGCGCGCATCAAGTACGGCGCGGCGGCCACCGAAACCCTGCGCGAGCTGGTAGCCATTCCCACCGTCCGTGTCGACGGCGTGGAGCAGCACGACAACCCCGAATTCCACAAGATCGCCGACAAGATCAAGGACCTGGCCCAGGGCTTCGGCCTGAAGTTCCGCAACGTCGACAACCGGGACTACGAGATCTCCCTGGATGGCAGCGGCGACGAGCTGGTGGGCATCCATGCCCATGCCGACGTGGTGCCGGTGACCCCGGAGAACTGGGTGCTGGCCGACGGCACCCGGCTCGATCCGTTCAAGGTCACGCAGATTGGCGAGCGCCTGTATGGCCGTGGCACCGAGGATGACAAGAACGGCATCGTGGTGACCCTCTACGCCATGAAGATCATCAAGGACGAGAAGCTGCCCCTGGCGCGCCACTTCAAGCTGCTGGTGGACACCACCGAGGAAACCAGCGGCGATGCCATCCCCTACTACCTGGAACGCAACCCGACGCCCGACTACAACCTGGCCCTGGATGGCACCTACCCGGTGGTGATCGCCGAGAAAGGCTACGGCACGGTGATGGCGAGCTTCCCGCGTCGCCCCGCCGAGGGCCAGGGCGCCGAGATCACCGGGCTTACCGGTGGCCTGGCCACCAACCAGATCCCCTCCACTTCGGTGGCCAGCTTCAACACCGAGCAGCCGGCACAGCTCGCCGCCGCCCTGCAACAGGCCGGCAGTGAATACGCCAAGCGCAACGGCGGCAACTTCCAGGTGACTGCCAAGGTGCTCGACCAGGGCGTGCAACTGACGGTGACGGGGGTCTCGGCGCACTCTTCGAAACCGGAGTCCGGGGTCAACCCGGTGGCGCGGATGCTCGACCTGATCAATCGCCTGGACGGCAAGGTGGCGCTCAAGCACAACGCCTTCACCGATGCCGCACGCTACGCCGCCGACAACTGGGGCCTGGACTATGAGGGCAAGCAACTGGGCATAGGGTTCAGCGATGCCCTCATGGGCCCCTTGACCACCTCCCTGACCCAGGTTGCCGTGGATGAGCAGACCCTGAAGCTGGCAGTCAACCTGCGGGTGCCCAAGGGCAAGACGCCAGAGGTGCTCAAGAGCGAGATCGACGACAAGCTGGCTGCCTGGCGCAAGAACCACCAGGTAGCGGTAAGCATCGAGACCAAGGTCGACGCCGCCATGTACCGCAACCCCGAAGGCGAATGGGTCAAGGCGCTGCTGGCGGTGGCCAGCGAAAACCTCGGCATGCCGCAGAAGTTCGGCACCTCCCCCGGCGCCACCTCGGTGCATGAACTGCCCAACGGCGTGCAATTCGGCCTGGCGCGACCCGAGTTCAAGTACACCGGCCACAACGACAACGAGTTCAAGACCCAGGAGCAGTTCCTCCTGGACTTGCAGATCGTCACTGAGATGATGGGCCGCATCGGCCAGTTGCCCAAGCTCTGAGCCTCACCGGGCCCCGCCACCCGGGCGGGGCCCTGCTCGCCTGCGCGCCTCTGCCCAGGGTCGCGCAGTACCTGCATCAGCAACCCGCAAAATTCTTCCCTGTCCGTGCGTAACGAAGCCCGAACCTGCGACGTATACATATCCAAGCCCTGGGCAATTGCCATCCTGGCAATCGGCAGGGCGCGGACAGGCTTGTGCCGCCTCGTGCAACTCGGGGCGGTCAGGTCCGCAGCAAGATAACTTGAAGGTTGCTGTCTCGAGTTCCCCCACCCGTCCCCAGGGAGCCGCTCGACAATCCATCACGGGTCGCTGACACGCGACCGGCGCGACTGCGTGCGAGCCAGAAAAAGTGAGGCATGATGAGTACCCCAAGCCATGGCAGCGAATAAACAGCGGTTGTACGCCTGCCTCAGGGCACCCGGCATTCGCAACCTGAGCAGCCTGTTGCTGGGCCTGACCCTGGTGGGTTGCGCGGTCCACCCCAGCGCCTTCGACAACAGCCAGAACCAGGCCCGGGCCGACGACCTGATCGCCCGAGCCAACGCCAACCAGGAGCCCATCAACTGCCCCATCGACCTGTACCAGGCCATGGCCCGGGCCATCAAGTACAACCTGGATTCGCGGGTGGAACTGATGAACACCGCACTGGCCCAGCGCGAGCTGGACCTGCAGCACTATGACCTGCTGCCCAAGCTGGTGGCTTCCCTCGATTACAGCGGCCGCAACAACGATGCAGGGGCCAGCAGCCGCTCGCTGCTGACCGGCCAGACCTCCCTGGAACCCTCCACCTCATCGGACCGCGATGTGCTGGACAGCAACCTGCAACTGAGCTGGGACGTGCTGGACTTCGGCCTCTCCTACATACGGGCCAAACAGGCAGCGGACCAGGTGAGCATCGCCAAGGAACGCAAGCGCAAGGTCATCAACCAGATGATCGAGGACGTGCGCACGGCCTACTGGCGTGCCGTCAGCGCCCAACGCATGCTGGGCAAGCTAGAGGAGTTGCAGCACTCGACCCAGCAAGCCCTGGACCTGGCCAGCCAGCAGGAACAGGCCGGGCTCACCGCACCGCTGGCACCACTGAGCTACGAGCGCGAGCTCCTGGGTATCCAGCGGGATATCCAGGCCCTGGGCGGCGAACTGGGGGTGGCCAAGCAACAGCTGGCGGCCCTGATGAACCTGGCGCCCAACACCGCTTACGACGTAGCGCTGCCGGCGGACTCCAGCCCCTGGCAACCCCTGAGCCTGCCCGGGGTGGACAACAACGACCCGGCAGCCTGGCTGCGCCTGGCCATCGAGAACCGCCCCGAGCTGCGCGAAGTGGCCTACCAGTTGCGCAGCAACCAGAGCGAAAACACCGCCGCCCTGCTGCGCACCCTGCCGAACCTGAAGCTGTTCGTGGGCCTCAATAGCAGCAGCAACAGCTACCTCTACAACAACAACTGGGTGAGCTGGGGCGCGCAGACCAGCTGGAACCTGCTGAATGTGTTCCGCCTGCCTGCCGAACGGGCGAAGGTCCAGGCCACGGGCCAGGTGCTCGATGCCCGTCAGTTGGCCCTGACCACGGCCGTGGCCACCCAGCTCGAAGTCAGCCGCGCGCGCTATGCCCTGCGTCGCCAGGAACTGGATACGGCCCAGCGCTACTACCAGGTGCAGGAGCGCATCCAGGGGCAGATCGAAGCCGGTTACCAGGCACAGAAACTCAGCCGTCAGGCGCTGATACGCGAGCAGATGAATTCGCTGGTGGCACGGGTGCGCTACGACATCGCCCAGGCCGACCTGCAGAACGCCTACGCCAACGTCTTCGCGTCGCTGGGCATCGACCCGGTGGATGCCTCGATGCGCAGCAGCGACTCGGTCAGCGCCCTGACCGCCAAGCTGCGCAGCTTGTGGAATCAGCGCCAGGAACAGGTCACGCCCTTGGCCAGCGGCCCGCTCATGTTGCCTGCATCGTCGTTGCCGCTGGCCAGCGGCCCCACCTCCAGCGAGAACTATCATGAGTAAAACGTTTGTGCTGTTCACCAGTGTCTCGGGTTGCCGGGCGCTGTTGCTCGGCGCCTGGCTATTGCTGCTCGCTCCAACGGCCTGGAGCGCCGAACCGGGGTCCACACCGGGCGCCGACGAGAGCTTGGCACGGGGCGTACTGCGGGCGCAGAACGAGGCGCTACTGTCGTCCGCCCTGTCCGAGCGCATCGTCAGCATGCCGTTTCGCGAGGGCGAGCATTTTCGCAAGGGTGAGGTGCTGGTAGGGTTCGACTGTGGCCGGCTGACCGCCGAGATGCGTGCAGCCCGTGCGGGAGCTGCGGTCGAAGCGCGCAACGCCACGGTGCAGGACCAATTGCTGCGCATGGCGGCCACCGGCCAGGCCGACGCCGACATCGCCCATTACAAGCAGCAGGAACGCCAGGCCCAGGCCGAGGTGATCCAGGAACAGATGAAGGGTTGCCAGATTGTCGCGCCCTATTCCGGGCGTGTGGTGGAGGCGCTGGCCCGTGTCAACGAGACCCCAACCCCCAACGAGAAGCTGCTCAATATCGTCAGCGACGGCCAGCTGGAGCTGTACATGATAGTGCCGTCCAAATGGCTGGACTGGCTGAAGAACGGCTCAGAATTGCAACTGACCGTCGACGAGACCGGCGACGTACTGCCGGCCCGGGTTGAGCGTATTTCCGCAGCGGTGGACGCCGTGAGCCAGACAGTCAAGATCGTCGCCCAGGTAGAGCACTCGCCCGCCTCGGTGCTGCCGGGCATGAGTGGACAGGTGACGCTCACCGGCAACCGGCCACCCACCGCAGAACGCTAGCCCACCCTCTTCTTGCCACAGGATCGGAGCTGATCCCGGAGTCGTCCATGGCCCTGCATATCGCCTCATCCGGCAACGCTGCCGGTGGCCCCGCCGAGCGCCCGAACCACAGCGGCGCGGTGCTGATCCGCCTGGAGGGCGAACTGCGGCGCTGCGCTTCAAGTGAAGAGCTGTGGCTGCACCTGGCCAACGAGCCGCTGGCCTTGCTGCCCTTCGCCCAGGCGCTGGTGTTCGAGCCCAACGTGCGGCAGGCCGATGGCGGCGCCAGGGCGGGCAGCTCATGGACCGCGGTGGCCGTGTCCGGGCTGCCCCGGGTGAACCCTGATGCGCCCATGCTGCGCTGGTACGAGCGGCTGGTCGGCACCCTGTGGCGGCAGGACAGCAGCAGCCGCACGCTCCAGTTGTTCGACGCCACCCGGCATGCCGCCCCCAACGATCCCTGCACCGACGACAACGCCTTCCCCTACCTGATGTGGGTGCCCCTGGCCGACCACCAGCGGCCGGTCATGGCCGGCTGGCTGCTGGCCCGAGCGCAGCCCTGGGAAGAGGCTCACCTGACCCTGGCCGCGCGCCTGGGCCTGGCCTATGCCCATGGCCTGAGCGCCATTGCCGGCCGCGGCCGAGCTCCGGCAGCCTGGCGCCGGCAGCGCCCCTGGCTGTACCTGGCGCTGTTGCTGGGTGTGCTGGCACTGGCCCTGGTGCACCTGCCGCTGACCACCCTGGCGCCGGTCGAGGTCACGGCCCAGGCGCCCTTCGTGGTCACCGCGCCGATGCCGGCGGTGGTCGAACGCATTCTGGTGGCGCCGGGCGCGGCGGTCAGTGCCGGTACGCCGTTGGTGCAACTGGTGGACACACAACTGCGCAGCGACTACGAGGTGGCCAGCAAGAAACTCGAAGTGGCCCGGGCCAAGACACTGCGCCTGCAACAGGCCTCGATCGCCGACCCGGCCGCCAAGCGCGAATTGGCCATTGCGCAAACCGAGGAAATGCTCGCCCGCACCGAGCAGGACTATGCCCAGGCAATGCTGGCCAAGACCCTGTTACACGCGCCCCAGGCCGGTGTGGCGCTGTACGGCGACCCACGGGACTGGCAGGGCCGGCCGGTGGCGGTGGGCGAAGCCATCATGCGCATCGCCGATCCGCAACGGGTGGAATATCAGCTGAAGGTGCCGGTGGCCGATGCGGTCAACCTGCATGAGGGCGCCAAGGTCCGGGTGTTCCTCGATGCCGCGCCGCTGCAACCGCTGGATGCCAACCTCAGCCGCGCCGCCTACCGCGCCGAAGCCGACGCCGCGGGCATCGCCAGTTTCAACGCCATCGCCCAGGCCAGTGACTCCCAGGCCGCACCCGAGCGCCTGGGCCTGCGCGGTACGGCGCGCATCTATGGCGAACCCGTGACCCTGTTCTACTACCTGCTGCGCCGCCCGCTCACGGCGTTGCGTCAGGCCAGTGGAATCTGACGCCATGCACCTGAGCCCGAGCCCCACCGCAGATCAGCCGGATGCCGCCAACGACGGCACACTCGATGCCCTGCCCTTGCCACCGCTGCGCCAGGACCTGCGCCTGCTGCCAGCCCCGAGCGTTGGCCGGCCCCTGGCCCAGGCAGGCGCGTGGCGCATCTACGATCCGCTCAAACACAGCTTCTACGCCATCGACCATCAGGTGCTGGATATGCTCGGGCACTGGTCGCTAGGCACGCTCGGGGCCATGCGCAGCGCCGTGCAGCAAGACACTGGCGCCCGCCCCGAGGACGCCAAGGTGATGGCGCTCATCCAGTTCCTGCAGCAGCACGATCTCTGCCTGCCGCCGTCGCTCCAGGGCCATGCACGGCTGCTGCAGCGCCGCACCAGCAACCGGACCTCGCTGGCCAGGCGGCTGTTGCACCACTATCTTTTCTTCAAGGTGCCGCTGGCCCACCCCGATGCCTTCCTGCGGCGCACCCTGCCCTGGGTGACGCTGCTGTTCCAGCCGGCGTTCTGGTGGAGCATCGCCGCCCTGGGCGTGGTCGGCCTGTACCTGGTGTCGCGCCAGTGGGACAGCTTCCTGCATACCTTTCCCGGGCTGTTCTCGGTCAGCGGCGCCATCGCCTTCGGCCTGAGCCTGGCCCTGGTCAAGACCCTGCACGAGCTGGGTCATGGCTACACCGCGGTACGCCTGGGTTCGCGAGTCACCAGCATGGGCGTGGCCCTGGTTCTGATGACGCCGATTCTCTACACCGATACCACCGATGCCTGGCGCCTGCCGAACCGCCAGCGGGTGCTGATCGACGCCGCCGGCATGCTGGTGGAGCTGCTGGTGGCGGTACTCGCGACCCTGGCCTGGGTGTTCCTGCCCGACAGCCCCTGGCGCTCGGCAGCCTTCGCCCTGGCCAGCACCAGCTGGCTGCTGAGCCTGGGGGTCAATCTCAACCCGCTGATGCGCTTTGACGGTTACTACCTGTTCGCCGACCTGCTCGGGGTGCCGGGCCTGCAGCAACGAGCCTTCGCCATGGCCCGCTGGTGGTTGCGCGAGAAGCTGTGGGACTTCGGCGACGAGCCGCCCGAGCCCCTCGACCGGCGTGCCACGCTGATTTTCATCGGCTATGCCTGGGCCACCTGGGTGTATCGCCTGTTCCTGTTCCTCGGGATCGCGCTGCTGGTCTATCACTACTTTTTCAAGATTCTCGGGCTGTTTCTGTTCGCGGTGGAGATCGGCTGGTTCATCGTCAATCCGATCGCCCGCGAGCTGCGGATCTGGCTGCAGCGCCGGGGCGACGCGGGCCGGCGCGCCTATCTCAGCCTGGCGCTGATCGGCGCGGCACTGGCCATGCTGCTGGTGCCCCTGCCCTACCAGGTGCGAGTGCCGGCAGTGCTGACGGCAGCCCAGCAGACCCCGGTTTTCGCGGCGTACCCGGCGCGCATCGACTGCCTGCAGGTGGGTTACGACCAGCGAGTCAGCGCCGGCCAGCTGCTGTTGACCCTGGACGCACCGGAGCTGGACAGCCAGTTGCAAGCAGCCAGAGACCGCGAGCGGCTGCTGGTCGAGCGCCTGGAGCGGCGCGACGCGGACAGCCAGGACCTGTCGCAGAGCCTGGTGCTGGAACCTCAGTTGAGTCTGGAACGCGACCGCATCGCCGGCCTGCAGCGTGAACAGGCGCGCTTGCAGATTCGCGCGCCGGTGGCCGGGGTGGTGGCGCAGCTAGCGTCGGAGCTGTCGCCCGGGCGCTGGGTGGACGACAAGACCCAGCTGCTGCTGATCATCGAGCCCCAGCCCTTGCAGGCCCGTGGCTATGCCTATGCCGAAGACCTGCAACGCCTGTCGGCAGACGCCAGTGGCCACTTCGAGGATGAACAGCACCTGCTGCCGGACCTGAAGCTGCGGGTTTCACGCATAGGTGCCGCCGCCAACGACACCCTGGAGAACTGGATATTGGCTTCCACCTTTGGTGGCGAGGTGGCCTCACGGCCATTCGAGGGCCAGCAACGGGCCGAGCAATCGGTGTTCGAAGTCACGGCCGAGGTGCTGCAGGCGCCGCCTGTGGCGCCCTTGAGCGAAGTGCGGGGCGATATGTGGCTCAAGGCCAAGCCGGTCAGCCTGGCCAGCCGCGTAATGCGCCAGGTGGCCAGGGTGTTGCTGCGGGAGGCCGGAGCCTAGGGGCAGAGGTGAGCTTCGAGCTTCAAGCTTCAAGCGGCAAGTGGTCAGTGGATAGCAGTAAGCGGGTAGCGTGGCGGGCAGTGGGCAGGAGGCCGGCTGGCTTGTCGGGCGACTTCTTGATCAATCGCGCGGAGCTGTCCGCCGAAACCTGGGTGAGGTGTGAAGTGAAGGGCAAGTCCACCAGAAGGTTCAAAAACCACCACCAGCAGCGGTCAACTCCCTCGCTGTTTCTGCAAGCCCTGGAGCCGCGTGTGCTGCTCGATGCCGCCGCCGCCAAGACCTTGCAACAGGCAGTCAAGACCACACCGGCCGCGCCAGCGGACACGGCGGACACTCAAGCGCATGCGAACCTGGTGGCGGCGCTGGGCAGCGTCGGCACTGCCGCGCCCCAACCTGCGGCGCCAACCGCGGCGGCCCACGAGGTGTACTTCATCGACATGACGGTGGCCCAGCCTGGCGTACTGGCCCAGGACCTGCCCGCCGGCGCCGAGGTTCATTACATTCCCCAGGGCGTGGACGGCGTCCGCTTCATCGCCCAGACCCTGGTCGGGCGCAGCAATATAAGCGCCATCCAGATCATCAGCCACGGTGAAGAGGACATGCTGTTCCTCGGCACCGACACCCTGACCCTGCTGAGCATGCAAAGCACCTATCGCGCCGAGCTGGCGCAGATCGGCGCCAGCCTCGCCCCGGGCGGCGACATCCTGCTGTACGGTTGCGACTTCGGCAAAGGCAGCGATGGCGCGCAGGCGGTCGAGACCCTGAGCAGCATCACCGGCGCCAACGTCGCCGCGGCCACTGGCGATGTCGGCGCTGCCAACCTGGGTGGCAGCTGGACCCTGGACCGCCAGAGCGGGCCCATCGACGTGGCCAGCGTGAGCGCGCCGGACTGGGAACACCTGCTGGCGCCACCAACCCTGACTTCGACCAACAGCCTGAGCTACAGCGGCACCGAGAACAGCGGTGCGCCGGTCAATGGCACGGCTGCCGGGGTGCTGGTTTCCAGCTATACGGTGAATGAGACCGACAGCAACCCCGGCTCGCACCCGGGCATCGCCCTGACCGGCGCCGACACCACGAATGGAACCTGGTGGTACAGCCTGAACGGCGGCAGCACCTGGAACAGCGTCGGCGCGGTGTCCAGCAGCAGCGCCCTGCTGTTGCCGGGCAACGCCTCCACCTATCTGTATTTTCAGCCCAACAGCAACTTCTTCGGCAGCGCCGGCAATGCCCTGACCCTGCTGGCCTGGGACCAGACCGCTGGCACCGCAGGCATCCAGGTCAACCCCAATAGCATTGCCGGCGCGGTTTCCACCGCCTCCAACACGGTGGCGGTGGCGGTCAACGAGGTGTTCTACGCGCCCACCCTGACCCCACTGAACCAGACCATCTGGGCCACTATGCTTAACGACGGGGTGCCGCAAGGCGCCGTCGGCAGCCAGGTGTCCAATCTGCTGACTGGGGTCAGTGATGTGAATGCCGGCACCGCCGAGGGCATCGCGATCACCGGTGCCAGCAGCCAGGGCACGCTGTATTACTACGGCAGCTCCAGTGGAACCTGGCAATCGGTCAGCAGCTCCAGCCTGTCCAATACCAATGCCTTGCTGCTGGGCCCTACCAACCTGATCTACTTCATGCCCAGCAGCTACGCCAATGGCAATATCGCCAATGCGCTGACCTTCCGCGCCTGGGATCAACAAAGCGGAACGGTGTACCACTTCGCCGATACGTCGAGCAACGGCGGCACCACGGCCTTTTCCAGTGCCACCGATACGCTGAACATGGTGATCAACACGCGGCCGGTGATCAATGCTCCGCCCCCGACCTTCAATGCCCCGGACAATACCAGCGGGCCACTCAATGGCACGGCGGTGGGCGTACCTGTGTCTGCGCTGACCGGGAACTTCTCGGACACCGGCCAGGCCACTCAGATGGGCATCGCGATTTCCGCCTATAACGGGGCCCTTGGAGTCTGGTGGTACACCGCCAATAACGGCGCCAACTGGTACCAGCTGCCCAGCAATCTGGGCAGTACCAATGTCCTGCTCCTGGGCGGCAGCGATGCACGGATCTATCTGCAGTCGTCCAGCGCCACCGCCAGTGGCAACCAGGGTATCGGGCTGTACATGTACGCCTGGGACATGACCGCCGGAACATCGGGCAATCTCTTCAATGCCTCGGTGAACACCGCGTTCTCCAGCAGCTACACCACCATGAACCTGAGCAGCGGCCAGTATCCGCCGGTGGTCGACCTCGACAGCACCAGCCCAGGCATCAACTTCAACGCCGCTTACTACGATGGCCGCAACAACGCGGCCATCGCCCTGTTCCCCACGGTCAGCGATCCCGATGGCGCCAATATCGCCTCGATGAGCGTAACCCTGTCCAATCCCACCGCGGCCGACAGCCTCTACCTGACGCAGGCAGTGGCAGGCATCAGCTCCAGCTACAACGCCAGCACCGGGGTGCTGTCCCTGAGCGGCAGCAGTGCCCCGGTCAACTACCAGATCGCCTTGGGCAATATCCGCTTCAGCACCAGCAACACCGCGCCCATCGCCCACACGATCACGGTCAGTGCCGTGGCCTCCGATATCGCCACCCCGTCGGCCACTGCCAGCGCCACGCTCACGCTCTACGACAACAACGGCAGCGCACCGACGACCAGCGTGGTCACTCCCGCCACAGCGGCCACCACGGGGGCCAACCCCTCGGGCAACACCATCGCCACCACCATCGACGGCGCCAGCGGGGCCAATGTGCCCTACTATCGCGACGCTGGCCCGATCGCCATGATCACCTATACCTTCAGCACGCCGCTCAACGACCTGCGCACGGTGCAGATCTTCAACAACGGCGGCTCGAATCTGGGCGACAACCAGGCCATGGGGGAAATCGGCACACTGGAGTTCTTCAATGCCAGTGGCGGCCTGATCACCTCGACCACCGCCTATTACACCCCCAATGCGTTGCCCGACGGTGCAACGGGGGGCGAGCCTTATCAGATCGATGCCGGTTCGCTCAACGGCGTAGCCAAGATCGAGCTGCTCAATACCTCGGGGCGCGGCGATCAGTATGTGGCCTTCAACGAGTTCAACGTGATTACCGGGAACGACATACCCCAGCTACAGAACCCGGGCATCACAGGCCAGAGTTTCAATGCCAGCACCGGCAACTACGCCGCCACCACGGCCCAGGACGTGGCCTTCAATGGCCAGGTATTGGCTGCCGATCCTGATGGCGAAGCACTGACCTATGCCATCAGCAGCCAGCCCAGCCACGGCACCCTGACCCTCAATGCCAGCACTGGCACCTACATCTATACCCCGACCCTGGACTACAACGGCGGTGATACCTTCGTCGTCACCGCCAATGACGGCCATGGGGCTACGGTGCAGTCCACCGTCAGCATGACGGTCACTCCTGTGACCGATATCGCCAATGACACGGCCAGCACCAATGAGAACACCCTGGTCAATATCAATGTCCTGGCCAATGACAGCTTCCAGAACCCCAGCCATACCATTACAGCCATCAATGGCACGGCGGTATCGATGGGTACTCCGCTGGCCGTAAGCAACGGCGCGGTCACCCTGCAAGCCAATGGCACGCTGAACTTCCAGCCAGCAACCAACTATTACGGCAGCACCAGTTTCACTTACACGGTCAGTTCCGGGGGAGTGAACGAGACGGCCACAGTGACCGTGGCGGTGGATGCCTTGCCGCAGCAGCAAGATCCCGGTTTGGCAGGTCAGACCTTCAATGCCAGCACTGGTAACTACAGCGCTACCACCACCCAGGATGTGGCCTATAACGGACAAGTGTCGGCCACTGATCCCGATGGCAATACCCTGACCTATTCGCTGGTCGGTCAACCCAGTCATGGCGCGGTCAGCCTTAACTCCAGCACCGGCGCCTATACCTACACACCAACCCTGGACTACCACGGCAGCGACAGTTTCAGCGTCAGCATCAGTGATGGCCAAGGCGCTACCGTGCAATCCACCGTCAGCATGACAGTCACCCCCGTGACCGATATCGCCAATGACAGCGCCAGTACCATCGAAAATACCGCCGTCACTATCAATGTCCTGGCGAACGACAGCTTCCAGAATCCCGGCCATACCATTACAGCCATCAATGGCACGGCGGTATCGGTGGGTACACCGCTGGCCGTAAGCAACGGCAGCGTCACCCTGCAAGCCAACGGCACCCTGAACTTTCAGCCCGCCAATAACTACTACGGCAGCACCAGTTTCACCTACACCGTCAGCTCCGGTGGGGTGAATGAAACCGCCACGGTCAGTGTGCTAGTGGATGCCTTACCGCAACAGCAAGATCCCGGTGTAGCTGGTCAGAATTTCAACCCCAGCACCGGTAACTACAGCGCTATCACCCCCCAGGATATGGCCTATAACGGCCAAGTTTCAGCCACTGACCCCGATGGCAATACCCTGACCTATTCGCTGGTCGGTCAACCCAGCCATGGCACGGTCAGTGTTAATGCCAGCACCGGCGCCTATACCTACACCCCAACCTTGGACTACCACGGCACTGATAGCTTCGCCGTCAGCATCAGCGATGGACATGGCGCTACCGTGCAGTCCAGCGTCAGCATGACCGTCACTCCAGTCACCGATATCGCCAATGACAGCGCCAGCACCGTCGAAAACACTGCCGCCACTATCAATGTCCTGGCGAACGACAGCTTCCAGAACCCCAGCCATACCATCACAGCCATCAATGGCACGGCGGTATCGGTCGGTACTCCGCTGGCCGTAAGCAACGGTACGGTCACCCTGCAAGCCAATGGCATGCTGAACTTCCAGCCTGCAACCAACTATTACGGCAGCACCAGTTTCACTTACACGGTCAGTTCCGGTGGGGTGAATGAAACCGCCACGGTCAGCGTCAACATCAATGGCGTACCGCAGTTCGAAAGCGTCAATGTCACCGGAGAAAGCTTCAACGCCGGCACCGGCAATTACGCGGCCACCACCGAACAGAACACAGCCTTCAATGGCCAGGTAATGGCCGTGGACCCGGATGGCGAAACGCTGACTTATGCGATCAGCAGCCAGCCCGGCCACGGCACCTTGACCCTCAACGCCAGCACCGGCGCTTACACCTACACCCCAACGGCGGACTACAACGGCAACGACAGCTTCGTCGTCACCGCCAATGACGGCCATGGCGCTACCGCGCAATCCAGTGTCGGCCTGACCGTGACCCCAGTCACCGAGATTGCCAATGACACGGCCAGCACCAATGAGAACACCCCGGTCAATATCAATGTGCTGGCCAACGACAGCTTCCAGAACCCGGACCGTTACATCAGTCAGATCAATGGCACCGCTATAACCCAAGGCACCCCACTGACCGTTGGCAATGGCAGCGTGACCCTGGAAGCCAACGGCACTCTGGACTTCCAACCAGCGACCCACTTCTACGGCACCACCAGCTTTACCTATACGGTGAACTCCGGCGGGGTGAACGAAACAGCCACAGTAACCGTGACGGTGAACGCCCTGCCGGTACTGCAAGACCCCGGGCTGGCCGGGCAGAATTTCAATGCCAGCACTGGCAACTACAGCGCCAGCACCCCCCAGGATGTGGCCTACAGCGGCCAGGTCGAAGCCACTGACCCGGACGGCAGTACCTTGAGCTACAGCGCCAGTGCTGAACCGAGTCATGGCTCCCTGACGCTCAACGCCAGTACGGGCGCCTACACCTACACCCCAACCCTGGACTACCACGGCAGTGACAGTTTCAGCGTCACCATCAGCGACGGGCATGGCGCCACGCTGCAATCCACGGTCAATATGACCGTGACTCCAGTCACCGATATTGCCAATGACAGTGCCAGCACCCTCGAAAACACCGCCGTCACCATCAATGTCCTGGCCAATGACAGCTTCCAGAACAGCGAACGCTATATCAGCCAGATCAATGGCACGGCGATTACCCAGGGCACGCCACTGGCCGTGAGCAATGGCACTGTCACTCTGCAAGCCGATGGCACGCTGTATTTCCAACCCAGCAGCAACTACTACGGCAGCACCAGCTTTGCCTACACCGTCAGCTCCGGCGGGGTGAACGAGACGGCTACAGTGACCGTGGCAGTGGATGCCTTGCCGCAGCAGCAAGATCCTGGTGTGGCAGGTCAGACCTTCAACCCTGGCACTGGCAACTACAGCGCCAGCACCACTCAGGATGTGGCCTATAACGGACAAGTCTCGGCCACTGATCCCGATGGCAATACCCTGACCTACTCGCTGGTCGGCCAGCCCGGCCATGGCACGGTCAGCCTCAATGCCAGCACCGGCGCCTATACCTACACACCGACCCTGGATTACCACGGCAGTGACAGTTTCACCGTCGCCGTCAGCGACGCTCAGGGTGCCACGGTGCAGTCCAGCGTCGACATGACGATCACCCCCGTGAGCGATATCGCCAATGACAGCGCCAGTACCATCGAAAACACCCCGGTCACCATCAATGTGCTGGCCAATGACAGCTTCCAGAATCCGGGACGCTATATCAGCCAGATCAATGGCACGGCCGTTGGCCAGGGTACGCCGCTGGCCGTGAACAATGGCACTGTCACCCTGCAGGCCGATGGCACTCTGAACTTCCAGCCCGCCAATAACTACTACGGCACAACCAGCTTCACTTACACAGTCAGCTCAGGCGGGGTAAATGAAACCGCTACGGTCAGTGTGCTGGTGGATGCCTTGCCACAGCTGCAAGACCCCGGTACCACAGGCCAGAGCTTCGACTCCGGCACTGGCAACTACAGCGCCAGCACCACCCAGGATGTGGCCTACAGCGGCCAGGTCGAAGCCACTGATCCGGATGGCAATACCCTGAGCTATACGCTCAACGCGCAACCGCTGCATGGCAGCGTATCGATCAACTCCGCGACCGGGGCCTACACCTACACTCCAACCCTGGACTACCACGGCAGTGACAACTTCACCGTCGCCATCAGCGATGGCCATGGTGCCACCGTGCAATCTAGCGTCAGCATGACCGTGACCCCAGTCACCGATATTGCCAATGACAGTGTGGTCACCCAGGAGAACAGTCCGGTCAATATCGATGTCTTCGCCGCCGACAGCTTCCAGAACCCTGACCACAGCATCATCGCCATCAATGGCACGGCGGTGGCGGTAGGCGCACCGCTGGCAGTGAGCAATGGCAGCGTGACCCTGCAGGCCGATGGCACCCTGAACTTCCAACCAGCGACCCACTTCTACGGTTCCACCAGTTTCACTTACACGGTGAGCTCCGGCGGGGTGAACGAGACGGCCACGGTCAGCGTGACGGTGAACGCCCTGCCGGTGCTGCAGGACCCCGGGCTGGCCGGGCAGAGCTTCAATGCCAACACTGGCAACTACAGCGCCAGTACTCCCCAGGATGTGGCCTACAGCGGCCAGGTCGAAGCCACTGACCCGGACGGCAGTACCTTGAGCTACAGCACCAGTACCCAACCGGGCCATGGCACCCTGAGCCTCAACGCCAGTACGGGCGCCTACACCTACACCCCAACCCTGGACTACCACGGCAGTGACAGTTTCAGCGTCACCATCAGCGACGGGCATGGCGCCACGCTGCAATCCACGGTCAGTATGACCGTGACTCCAGTCACCGATATCGCCAATGACAGTGCCAGTACCATCGAGAATGCTCCGATCACTATCAACGTCCTGGCCAATGACAGCTTCCAGAACAGCGGGCGCTATATCAGCCAGATCAATGGCACGGCGATTACCCAGGGCACGCCACTGGCCGTGAGCAATGGCACTGTCACTCTGCGAGCCGATGGCACGCTGTATTTCCAACCCAGCAGCAACTACTACGGCAGCACCAGCTTTACCTACACCGTCAGCTCCGGCGGGGTGAACGAGACGGCTACAGTGACCGTGGCAGTGGATGCCTTGCCGCAGCAGCAAGATCCTGGTGTGGCAGGTCAGACCTTCAACCCTGGCACTGGCAACTACAGCGCCAGCACCACTCAGGATGTGGCCTATAACGGACAAGTCTCGGCCACTGATCCCGATGGCAATACCCTGACCTACTCGCTGGTCGGCCAGCCCGGCCATGGCACGGTCAGCCTCAATGCCAGCACCGGCGCCTATACCTACACACCGACCCTGGATTACCACGGCAGTGACAGTTTCACCGTCGCCGTCAGCGACGCTCAGGGCGCCACGGTGCAGTCCAGCGTCAGCATGACCGTGACCCCAGTGACCGATATCGCCAATGACAGTGCCAGTACCATCGAGAATGCCCCGGTCACCATCAACGTCCTGGCCAATGACAGCTTCCAGAACAGCGGGCGCTATATCAGCCAGATCAATGGCACGGCGATTACCCAGGGCACGCCACTGGCCGTGAGCAATGGCACTGTCACTCTGCAAGCCGATGGCACGCTGTATTTCCAACCCAGCAGCAACTACTACGGCAGCACCAGCTTTACCTACACCGTCAGCTCCGGCGGGGTGAACGAGACGGCCACAGTGACCGTGGCAGTGGATGCCTTGCCACAGCAGCAAGATCCTGGTGTGGCAGGTCAGAGCCTCAATCCCAGCACCGGTAACTACAGCGCTACCACCACCCAGGATGTGACTTATAACGGCCAGGTGTCGGCCAGCGATCCCGATGGCAATACCCTGACCTACTCGTTGGCCGGCCAGCCCGGCCATGGCACGGTCAGCCTCAATGCCAGCACCGGCGCCTATACCTACACGCCAACCCTGGATTACCACGGCAGCGACAACTTCACCGTCGCCATCAGCGATGGGCATGGCGCGACCGTGCAGTCCAGCGTCAGCATGACGGTCACACCCGTGACCGATATCGCTAACGACAGCGCCAGTACCATCGAGAATACGCCGATCGATATCGAGGTCCTGGCCAATGACAGTTTCCAGAACAGCGAACGCTATATCAGCCAGATCAATGGCACAGCCATTACCCAGGGCACGCCGTTGGCCGTAAGCAATGGCACGGTCACCCTGCAGGCCGATGGCAGTCTGTATTTCCAGCCAACGACCCACTATTACGGCAACACCAGCTTCACCTATACCGTGAACTCCGGAGGGGTGAACGAGACGGCCACAGTGACCGTGGCGGTCGATGCCCTGCCACAGCAGCAAGATCCAGGTGTGACAGGACAGACCTTCAATGCCAGCACTGGAAACTACAGCGCCACCACTACCCAGGATGTGGCCTATAACGGCCAGGTGTCGGCCACCGATCCCGATGGCAATATCCTGAGCTACTCGCTGGTCGGTCAACCCAGTCATGGCGCGGTCAGCCTTAACTCCAGCACCGGCGCCTACACCTACACGCCGACACTGGATTACCACGGCAGCGACAATTTCACCGTCGCCATCAGCGATGGGCATGGCGCGACCGTGCAGTCCAGCGTCAGCATGACCGTGACCCCAGTCACTGATATTGCCAATGACAGTGCCAGCACCATCGAAAACACCGCCGTCACTATCAATGTCCTGGCCAACGACAGCTTCCAGAACCCCAGCCATACCATTACGGCCATCAATGGCACGGCAGTATCGGTAGGCACGCCACTGGCCGTAAGCAACGGCACGGTGACCCTGCAAGCCAACGGTATGCTGAACTTCCAGCCAGCAACCAACTATTACGGCAGCACCAGTTTCACTTACACCATCAGTTCCGGCGGGGTGAATGAAACCGCCACGGTCAGTGTGCTGGTGGATGCTCTACCGCAGCTACGAGACCCCGGCGCCACGGGGCAGACCTTCACCCCCGGCACCGGCAGCTACAACGCCACCACCACCCAGGATGTGGCCTATAACGGACAAGTGTCAGCCACTGATCCCGATGGCAATACCCTGACTTACTCGTTGGCCGGTCAACCCAGTCATGGCACGGTCAGTGTTAATGCCAGCACCGGCGCCTATACCTACACCCCAACCCTGGACTACCACGGCAGTGACAGCTTCGCCGTCAGCATCAGCGATGGACATGGCGCTACCGTGCAATCCAGCGTCAGCATGACCGTCACTCCAGTCACCGATATTGCCAATGACAGCGCCAGCACCAACGAGAACACTGCGGTCAGCATCAATGTCCTGGCTAACGACAGCTTCCGCAATCCGGACCACAGGATCACCGCCATCGATGGTGTCGCGGTATCGGTGGGCACGCCGCTGGTGGTGAGCAATGGCAGCGTCGTGCTGGAAGCTGATGGGACGCTGACCTTCCAGCCAGCGGAACACTTCCACGGCAACACCCGCTTCAGCTACACGGTGACCTCAGGCGGAGTCGAGGCAATGACCAATGTCGAGATCAGGGTCAACGCCACGACACCGACTGTCGTTGACAGCACACCGACAGCCCCGGCCAATAGCGCCCCCAAGGGGCTGCCCGGCGAGAGCATCAGTGTGCACAACGACAGCGCGATTGAGTCACGCGCCAGGCTCGACATCGGCGAAACGCCAGATGCGGCATATGCCATGGACAACAGCGTGATCATCGACAGCGCGGTCAACGCCATCGCTTCGTTGAACGGGCAGGCCGCGCCAGAATCGATGGAGGGAGCCGTGTGCCGCGTGGTGAACGAGATCGACCATCTGGCCGGTATCGAGGCGCTGCCGGAAAAGGGTGTCGTCCTGCAGGCCACCCATGCACTCTCGGCATTGCACGGTATCAATGAACACCGCGTGCACGACACACGCAGCAACCCCGCCAGCCTCTTGCACCGAGGTCTGGAGTGGAATCCCATGGCCTCGGCCACGGACATCCTGTCTTCCCTCAGGCCCGCCAGCGGACCACACCTGGAGCTGCTCGGCCAGGGCAACGACTTCTGGCTGACGGCCAGCGGTGATGGCGAAGCAGGTCGTATCGTGCGGGTCGAACTGGAGGGCGCGCGCGCCCTGCCAGAGTGGATACGCAGCGACCAGGGCACGGTGTTCATCAACCGGCCGGCCAACGTCGAACAGCTGCGTCTTCGGGTCACCACCGTCTCGCCAGCACAGCGGATGACAAGCCGGGTGATCGAGATTGACTTGCTCTCAGGTCAGATGCGCGACGTGCACGACACACCGATTCGAAGCGTCGGCAAGATCGCCGCAAGCACTGCCGCACTGCCGTTCAACGCGCAACTGGAGCGGGCACTCCAGTCCCGCAGAGCTGCAGACGCCACGCTGCTGGAGCTGTTGGGCAAGCCCTAGCCACAGGCGGCTGGAACGCCAATGGAGGGGTTCCAGCCGTCTGCTTCAGGTGCTCTCAGGAGTCCGGTTTGGCCAACTGGCCCAGGCGCTTCAACCCGCGATGCACCTGTGCACGCAAGGCCACTTCGGACAGCCCGGTACGGGCCGCAGCCTGCGCGACACTCAGCTCATCGAGCTTGATCAGCTCGATGGCCAGACGCTGGGCCGGGGTCAGTTCGAGCAGCAGCCGGCGCACGTCCACCTCGGGTACCGGGTGAACCTCGGCATCGACAAGAAGAAACTCGGGGACCTCATCTAGCGGCTGGAGCAGCGCTTCGTGACGGAGGGACTGGCGCCAGTAATCGATGAGTTTGTGACGGGCAATTGCGAATATCCAGGCGGTAATGGGCAGGGAGGAATCATAACTGCTACATCGAAGATGCAAGGCCAGCAGGCTCTCCTGCACCAGGTCCTCGATGTAGCTCTGGTGCCTGCCCAAGCGGCGACGGTAATAGGTACGAATCAGGCAGGCCATGCGGCCCAGGGCCTTATCGCGGGCCAACTGGTCCCCCGACTGGGCGCGTATCCACAACTCACGGAGCCCTGACTCGATTTCATGCCAACGGGAAGAGGGACGATCACCAGACATATCGTTCAGCGACGCTCATCTCAAAGGCCATGCATCCACGTTGCAACGCTGCCTGCCCCCGGGCGGCAGCGAGCCTGAGTATAGCCAACAACGCCTGTGGCCCATGCTCATGGCGGTTGCACTGACAATGCTGCGAAAAGCAATTCCACGAAGGAAATACTCCCAAAGAGGTGCAACAAAGGCTCAGCAGACGGCGAATTAATAAATGCAATCCCGATCACTCAATTCGGCTGGCACTACTCCGGCCTCAGGTTCATGGAGCCCGGCTCAAGCCGCTTTCAGACGATAGACTGACACAAGATGTCCTAGCTTGATTCCAACCTTGCTGGAGATGAATATGACGCCATCGCTGCACCTGATGCCTGCCGCTGTCCTGCTCTGCGTTCTGCTCCCGACAATAAGCGAAGCCAGCCCGCCTCCCCCGCCGCCCTCTGCTTGCGCAATCTTCCTGCCTCCCCATGAGCCTCCCAGGCCTTGCGCCCTGCGGCCATGCACACCGCAGGCAGCAAGACCCGTGGCGCTGCGAGGGCGTCGTCTGCATCCACTTTCGGGTGCCTGCCACAGCGAGGAACCGCCGTCGCTGAAATCCCGCGGCATCATCCTGAAACAAAGCGCCCTGGATCTCTCCGCCAAACCCGCAACGCCGTTGCCCGAAACCCAGCCCGGCAACCAGAGTTCAGGTGCCGAGGCGTCAGCCCTTGCCCCGTCGGTTGCCTGGTGCATCCCTTCGGCCATCGCCGGCCTGCTGAGCGGCATACTGCTGAGCCTGGTGTACTACGTCTGGCGCCACAGCCCTTTCGGCCTGCGCTTTCGGCTGCTGGCAGCGATGCGCAAGAAGCGCATCTACATCGTTTACCAACCCCTGGTGGAAATGGCTTCCGGCAACATGGTCGGGGTCGAGGCGCTGGCACGCTGGACCCATGACGGCCTGGGCCCGATCTCCCCGGAAACCTTTCTGAAATGGGCAGAAGCGGCCGGCGTCGGCCGACGCCTGACACGCTACATAGTGCGCAACGCCCTGGCGGGCGTCAGCCACCTGCTGCGCGAAGACCAGAACTTCTACATCAGCATCAACGTCACCCCGCGGGATGTCGAAGACCTGTCGTTCTCCAGCTACCTGCTAGGCGTAGTGAAAGAGTTCGACATCCCGACGGGCCAGGTGGTGCTGGAGGTGACCGAATCCCTGGAGTTTCTCATCGATGAACCACGGGCCCTGCTCAGCCATTACCGCCGAGCCGGGTTTCGCGTGTTCATCGACGATTTCGGCGCCGGCTACGCCAACCTCAACAACCTGCTGAACTGGGAGGTGGACGGGATCAAGCTGGACAGCACCCTGGTGCGTTTCATCAACGCCAATATCTGGGCCGGGGCCATTCTCGATTCGGTGTTCGCCATGACTCGACGGCTGAATATCCGCGTGCTGGTGGAAGGCATCGAGACCCAGGCCCAGGCCCTCTATGTGTTGCAACATGCGCCGGAAGCCATAGGCCAGGGCTGGCTGTTTGGCCGCCCCTGCGCACCCAGCCTGTTGCCGGAAATAACCATCGCCCGGGAGTTCGCCAGCTAACGCGACGACGGCCGAGCGACATCCCTCAACACCCCGAAATAGCCCTGGTACAGATTGCCGGCCGGCAACAACTGACGCGCCGCCAACTGTCGATGCAGGCTGGGCAAGTGGTAGTACGGCATGCGCACATAGAGGTGATGTTCGATGTGGTAGTGGATCGCGTGGGGGCCGAAAAAAAACGTCTGCCAGTTGGGCCGCACTATGCTGCGGGCGTTCTGGCTCTGATCGGCGGTGGCCGGCAAGCCGGCATGCTCCATCAGCGCACGCACGCGCCCCATCAGGGGCAGCAGGGTGATGGCCGGCAACAGCCACAGGCCCAGGTAAAGCCAGGGGTGACCGGACCAGGCCAAGAGGCCGAACAGCACGCCGTTGCCCAGCAGCATCGAGAGCACTTCCTGCAGCACCTGGGCGCGGGTTTTCTTCACCTTGGGCAGGCTGTTGGCGAAGTCGCCACGGGCCAGCCTGAACGCGCTGATGCAATACCCCACGCCACACAGGTCCGCCAGCAGGCGCATCACCAATCGACCACGGGGCAAGGGGTAATCGCCCAGGCCGAACACCGCCGCCACCGGGTCATCATGCTGCATCGGGTTGCGGTGATGTATCAGGTGACCGGCACGGTAGCTGCGCAGGGAAATGAACAGCGGGCCGGCGGCGCACCATTGGCCGATTCGCTCGTTGGCCCGCTGCCCATGCACCAGCAGGCCATGGGCGCATTCGTGCATGATCACCGCCAGCGCCAACTGGCTGCGGGCGATCACCAGCGCCGCTGCCAGGTAGGTCAGCGGATGGGGCCAGAGCGCCGCGCAAACAAAGGCGCCGCCGATCAGCAGCCAGTCGGCCAGCAGCGCCAGCAGGCCGATCCAGGGTTTGACCACGAACAGTTGCGCGGCGGGAACAAAGGCCTGCAGCGCGCGGTTGTCGCCGGCGCGAGATTCAAGCTGGGACACGGGTCTTGCTTCCTTGCGGTTGAGTGAGCCAAGCACAGGCCAGGGCCAGCAGCACGCCGCCGGTGACATCGATCAGGGTGTGTTGCTTGAGGGTCAGGGTCGAGAGACAGATCAGCAACCCCAGGCCGGCGATCAGCCATTTGCCACGACGCTCCCAGAGCGCGCAGCAGGCCAGGCAAGTAACGGCCACATGCAGGCTGGGACAGCCATTGGCGGCCAGATCCAGCTGCCACATGCGGCTCAGGCGCTGCTGCAGAAAACCCTTGTCGAGGGCGCCCAGATCCGGTCGCGGCAGGGATTCGGGGAAGGCATAGAAACAGCAGACAGCGACCACAAAGGCCAGGCCGCTGGCGTTCCTCAATGCCTTGAATGCCGCCCCGCTGGCATAGCCCGCCGCTAGGGGCACAAAGGCAAAGAACAACACATACAACCACCAGGACTGGGCGATGAAGGGGATCTGCTGGTCCAGAGCAGTGACCCAGTTGTAGCGCGGTATCACCAGCCGCTGCACCCCGAGGAACAGCGCCAGGCCCAGCAGCATGCCCACCAGACCGAGCAGCGCCTGACGTGGCTCGAACCCCCGTTTCAGGCTCGACAAGGGCTGCTCCATGGGAGCTCCCAGGCGGTGGTCGATGATGAGTGAAGGAACATCAGCGCGACCTCAGAGGTTGAGCAAGCGCTGGACCCAGGCATCGATCCGCAGTCGCGCACGCTCGCGCCCTGCCCCGCTGCTCTCGGCCGCCAGCGCCTGTTCGGCGCAGAGTTGCACCGCGGCCTGGGCCACCTGCTGCTGGAAATCCATGGCGTCGCCGCGCCAGGTCACTACCCGGTGCAGCAACTGCAGGCTGGCGGCTCGCGCGGCATTGCTGGTCTGTTCCGGCTGGTCGCTGAGCACCAGGATGATCGGCCGTCGATAGACCCGGGCGATCGACAAGGCCGCCATGCCCGGCGCCGACACCAGCAGTTGCGCAGCCGCCGCGCGATCAGCCCACAACGGGTCGACCGCCAGCCAGCCATCACGCCCGGCATAGCCCTCGCCCACCCGATGCGCCGCCAGCCCGGCCTGCGCCAGGCCGGCACTCAGGGCGTCGGCCAGGGCCGGCTGGCGAAAGTGCGGATTGAGGTACACCGCAGCCTCCACCGCGGGTTGCTGCGGGGTGTCGGCGGCCAGGGCCACCGGGGTCGGCAAGCGGTACAGCGCGGGGGCTTGGGCGTCGTCTACCCCATAGGCGAAATCATGTTCGATACGCGCCCGCGCAGCGTCGACCTGGCGCTGCACTATCCAGGCGAACAAGCGCCCGAACTGCGGCGGCCACATCCCCTGGAAATTGCTCAGCAGCGCCACCTTGAGGCTGGCGCCGTACACATGCACCACCTTGCGCCGCCAGCCCGGCAGCATGCCCATGTAGAGCAAGGCCGGGTGGAAGGAGTCGTTGATGATCAGGTCGGCATGCCGCAGGCGTCGCCCGAGGTGCAGCATGTCCCGCAGCATGCGCCCGGGGCGGAACAGGTAATGGGCGACATTGCGATTGGTGGCCCGGCGTTGCATGTTCTGCTGGTCGTCGAACTGCACCGCATAGTGCTCGGACAAGAGTTCGGCCTGGATCGCGAAGCGTTGCAGAAACACCTGGCCCTGCTTCGAGGTGGTCAGCACCTGGACCTCGGCACCGGCCTCGCGCAAGGCATGCACCAGCAGTTGGGCACGCATCAGGTGGCCACGGGCATCGGCGGTGGCCAGGTAGAGAATCCGTGAATTCATCGAGCCTTGGGTCCCACTCCGCCCAGCAGCCAGCCGGCCAGGTACATGGCCAGCGCGCCGCTGACGCCGAAGCTGGCGTCCACCGCACGAATCTCTTTTAGCAGCCGCGCCAGGTGCACCGTCTCATGGGGCGCCACCAGCCGCCGCAGGGTGTTCTGGCACAGGCGCACATGGGCTTTCTCGTCGGCCAGAACCCGCGACAGCAGCGGATACCAGCCATGCTCGGCGCCTATCACCGCGCAGTGCCGGCTCAATACCCGCTGGGCCATCTGCTCGGCACAGAGCCCGGTGGCGTAGGCCGGCACCAGCAGCCCCTGTTCGAAATGCGCTGCGTATTGATGGGCCAGGCGTTGCCAGCGGCGGATCTTGCGTCGGCTCAGCCAGTCCGGTTGCAGGCGATTCGCACCATCGTCACCGAGCCCTTGCAGGGCTTCGGCAAACAACGTCACGTGGCGCTGCTCATCGGCCAGGTGCTGCTGCACCTGGCGTTCGAGCCAGGCTGGGGACTGCGGCAGTAAGTCTTCCAGCAGGGTGCGTTCGGTGGCGTCCTCGCCAGCCAGGTAGACCCGCAACAGCAAACGTTCACCACGCGGGCTGTGGTGCAGGCGGCGCAGTGCGGCGCGCTTGATGCGATCCACCAGGCGCGCCTGCAACGCCCCCAACCCCTGCGCCTGGGGCGGACTCAGGCAAGTGAAAGGCGCCTCGTCCAGAGTGATTTGCCCCAGGCTCATGGCGCGGGCTGCACAGCAGCGCCCGTTGTCTTGGCCGCGTGCTGGTAATGGTGCCAGGCGAGAATCAGGCCGATAAAGCTGTCACGCATAAAGGCCGAGCCGGCGGCATTGGCCTGGGCAAAGCTTTCCTCGCGGCCGTTGTAGCGCAGGTAACCCTGGCCGTTGAGCGCACCCAGCTCAAGCGTGTCGTGCTTGTTCAGACCGCGCTGGCGAACCTCATTGAGCAGCGGGCTGTCCTCGAGGCCGAAGACGAACAATTGGCGTTGCACCACCCACAACGGGATCTGCCCGCTGAGGGCCTGCAGGTTGAGGTTCCAGGTGCCCTGGGCCGACACCGGGTCGAGTTCCCCGGCCTTTGCCGACTCGCTGCTGAAGCGGGCGCGCATCAGGGCTTTGGATACCTTGCCCAGGCCCAGGGCAATGGTGATGTCATCGGCTTGCGGATGCTTCACATCGCTGGGTCGAACCTGCACAAAGTAACTGGCCAGGCGCTTGGCGATGGACGGCTGGGCCAGCACATTGCGCGCCTGCTCGGCACTGAACAGCAGGCGCTCGCCAGCTTCTTCGCTGACGCTGATGCGGTACGGGTCGAGGCGAATATCGCTGAACTTGCCGCGCACCGGGGCATGCACATAGGTGTCGGACTTCCACACCTTGCCCGAGCGCCGCAGCAGCACTTGCAGGCTAAGCGGAACGCGCCGGCCATCACTGGCGATGCCGCTGCCATGCAACAGCACATCACCGATCACGGTCTTGCTGTCATGGTTGGCCGCGGCGTCGATAACAATGCTGTGGGCTTGCGGGTCGACCGTGGCGCGGGCATCGGCCACGTCCAGGGCGATGCGGTTGCAGTCATTGGCCTCACCGCTGAAACCGGCCGCCGCACAGCCACTGGCCGAGGCGAAATGAAACACCCCACGACCGCTAAAGGCGTCGGCGTTGGCCTGCCCCGCCAGGGCCAGCAATGCCAGGCACGCCAGGGAACGACGGAATGAAGCAGACAAGATGATGTGCATAGAGACTTCCTGTGGGCATGCGGCCTGAGTGCGGCGTTGCGGGTCAATCCAGGTGACGGTGGTAGGACAGCGCTTCACTGTGCCGGGCACTGGCGCGACCCAGGTTGATGCCCAGGCCACGGACCACGGCACCTGCGGTATCGATCAGGGAGATGCCCACCAGGGCGGCGATGGCGCCCAGGTAACGCACGCCGCGCAGGGGCGGCAAGTCTTGATGATTGAGGGCGCGCAGGCTGTAGCCCAGGCGCCCGAGCATCACGCACAGAGGGCCGATCGGCCCGCTGCGCCCGAGCCATTGCAGCCACTGCGGCATATAGGCGCGTACCAGGTAAGGTGTCAGATCGACGCTGTCACCACCACGCAGCCAGCGCAACTTGAACACCTCGCCCTGGCTGTCGGGCAGCCGGTGCTCGGTGTGCGCATCCGGCGCATAGGCCACGGCCACGCCCGCGTCTTGCAGGCGCAGCCCCATCACCTGGCAATGTGCGCGGTACACGCCGTCCAGGGGTTGGTAGCGGTAGTGCTCGAAGGTGGCGCAGGCAAAGACCACGTTGTTCGCATAGAAGTTGCGCGTGGCGCCAGGGCGCAAGGGGCTGGGGAAATACATGAAATCGATGGTGGTCAGCGCGCTGCCAATCACCCCGGGCGCGTAGCTGGTGCGCCCGGCCACCGCCAGCGGCGCATCGGTCCGGGTCAGGGGCAGCAGCAGTTCTTCCAGCCAGCGGTTGCAGGGCAGGCAATCGGCATCGGCGAACAATGCATAGCGGCAGCGCTGCTGGTCGACCTGCTCGAAGCCCACATTCTTCGCCGCGTAGTAACCGGTGCTGGCGTCGATCTCGACAAAATCCAGGGAGCGTCCGGCCAGGGCACACAGCGCTTGGCGTGCAGCCAGGTCGAGGCCGTCGTGGGTGATGATCCATTGGCCCAGCAGTTGCGGGGACAGGCTCTGCCGGGTCAGCCGCACGATCAGGTTCTGCAGGCTGACAAGGGCCGCCGCGGGGTCGTTGCCACCGCGCAGGTTGTTGGTCTCGAGCACCAGCGCGGTGCTTGCGGCGATACGTGCAAGCTGCGGGGCTGCGTCATCGCAAAGAGACTCTTGCGACATCCTGACTGTCGTTTCCTGGCTATCCATTTCGCTGTGTCTCGAAAAAAACGGGGGCGCCTCGGGGGCGACAAGGGCGCAATCACAGCATTATTCGCGTGATTATTCAAACGCCGGCTGCAGGTTCCCCGCTACAAGGGCGAAGCCTTTTCGATCATGGCTTCGAGCACCAGCTTGATCTGCTGCGCCGGGTCGTCATGGCCCTGCAGCACCAGGCCTTCGGACAAGGCGGTAAAGAGCATGGCCAGCACATCGCGGCTCATCGGCGCCTGCTTGCCGCAGTGGTTGAAGATCAGCTCGATCAGGGCGCCCAGCGCTTCGCTGTTTTGCTGATGCAGCTGGTAATAGTGCTGGGCGAATTCTGCATCGCGGGCGGCAATCAGTTGCAGTTCCACATCGAGGATCACGCAAGACTTGTTGTTCTTCAGGTTGTCGATGTACATCAACAGGCCCTGGCTCAACTCTGCGGTGGAGGCACCGGAGTTCAGCGCATTGCCCAGGCGCTCGATCTCCACGCCCTTGAAACGCTGGGTCAGGGCGACCAACAGATCGGCCTTGCTGGCAAAGTTGGAAAAGAACGCGCCTTTGGAAAAGCCGGCACTCTCGGCAATATCGCTGACACTGGCAGCGTGATAACCCTTGCTGACCATAAGTTCAGTGGCCGCTTCGAAAAGTTTCTCCCGGGTATATTGCTGTTTCTCTCCTCGGCCCATCCTCGTTTTCGTCAACTCTTCAACTCCAGTCCTAAACTTCGAAAGGGTGAATATCGGCCAGACACCCCATAACTAGAACACCAAGCTTGTAACCGTGCATTTCGCCGCCGCAGCATAACGCATCACTCCCGGGCCTGGTTGCAGCAGATGATAAATCGATTCCGCAACTGATCCCGAAAAACTCGCCAGTGCATTCCCCAAGCCAGATCGAAGCCCTCGCGCGGGGCCAATAGTGGACCATAGTACCAAGTCATCCAAGCCCCTTCGAAGCCCCGCTTCACATGTCGCAGCGATAAAAATAAATCGCTGGAAGCGCCGCGCAGAGCATCCGAACAGCTGCTGAAAAATCAAATAAATTGCTTATAGATCAATCAAATAACCACCTCACTGACCCTCAAAAAAGCACCTTTGTGACACTTTGAATACCGCTTGCTTTTTGAATACCGAATGGTTTTTAATCCGCTCCGCCAGAACCCCGGAAGGAATCCGGGGCTGCATTCGGCAGAAGAACGGAAGCCTCTCAACCACGTTTGCAAACAGGCGTTTTTTCCATGAAATGTGCATTTGTCACCGGCGCAACGGGTCTCTTGGGCAATAACACCGTACATGCACTTGTGCGGCGTAATATCAAAGTAAAAGCACTGGTGCGTTCTATCGACAAGGCAAGAAAGCAATTTGCTGACATGCCGGTTGAATATATTCAAGGGGACTTGCAGGAAGTTGAGAAGTTCAGCACAGAATTGCACGGCTGTGATGCACTGCTTCATACCGCCGCCTATTTCCGTGACAGTTACAAGGGCGGTAAACACTGGGCGGCGCTTTACAACACTAACGTTGTTGCCACCGAGCAATTACTCGCCGCCGCCTATGCCGCCGGTATTCGCAAGGCCGTGCATGTCTCGTCGATTGCCGTGTTGCAAGGTGCCCAGGGCCAATTGATCGACGAAAGCATGTCGCGCCCGGAACAGGGCGCCGACGACTACTACCGCAGCAAGATCCTTTCGGAACAGGTGGTGCAGCAGTTCCTGCAGCGTCATCCCGATATGACGATCACCATGGTGCTGCCCGGCTGGATGTTCGGCCCGGGGGATATCGGCCCCACTTCCTCGGGGCAGTTTCTCCTCGATTTCGTCCAGCGCAAGCTGCCCGGGGTGCTGCCCGGCACCTTCTCGGTGGTGGACGCCCGGGATGTCGCCGAGCACCTGCTGGCGGCCCTGGAGCGTGGCCGCAGTGGCGAACGCTACCTGGCCGCCGGGGTGCACATGGACATGGGCAGCATCTTCCAGGTGCTGGCCCGGGTCAGCGGCGTTGCGGCACCGCAGCGCCAGGTGCCGCTGGCCATCCTGCGGATGATCGCGGCGCTGTATGAAGTGCAGCACCGCCTCACCGGCAAACCCGTGCTGATCAGCAGCTCCACCATCAAGCTGATGGCCGGGGAACGTGAGCGCACCCACTTCAGCCACGAGAAAAGCGCCAGGGAACTGGGCTGCCAGTTCCGCCCGGTGGAGCAGACGCTCGCCGACACCCTCGACTGGTATCGGGCCAACGACTACCTGGCCTCTGCCGGCCACCCCGTACCCGCAATCGACTGAGTCTTTCCTGCCGCTAGAACGGAGTGTCTACAGCCATGGCTCGCCTTTCGAATCCATCGGGCTTTCTGCATCGCTTTATCAATTTCGCCCATTCACAACCAGACCAATGCGCCATCCGCAACCTGGACCAGACAGACGCCGACTTCAGCTATCGGCAGTTGCTGGAGCACGCCTGCCGGCGCAAGGGCGCCCTGCAGGCGCTGGAGCTCGGCGTCGGGGAACGGGTGGCCCTGGCCCTGCCCAACGGCGTCGAGTTCATTGCCTGCTACATGGCCCTGCTGGGCAGTGGCGCGGTGCCGGTGATCCTCAACTACAGGCTCACGCCCCACGAGATGGCCAAGGTGATAGAGGCGGCAACGCCGACCCTGGTGATCACCCTGGCCGAGCTGGCGCAGTTGCACGCCGGTGCCTTCGGCGATGGCGATATCCGTCACTGCCTGCTGCTCGATGTGGCACAGGACGCTGCCGCGCTGCCCGGCAACGCCGTTGCGCTGCACAGCATGGTCAGCCAGCCGGCGCCGCTGGAGCCGCCGGCGGGTAACCCGCTGGCGTCGATCCAGTACACCTACCGCGGCTTGGGCCGCCCCTTGGGCGTGCCCCATCGCTACCACGACCTGACCCTGTCCAGCGACGGCCTGCATGAGCATTTCGTGCCCCAGGGACCGGGCTCGGTGCACCTGGTGACCCTGCCGCTGTACGCGATTTTCGGGCTCTCGGTGATGCTGGTGTTTCCGTTGAGCGTCGGCGCCACGCTGCTGATGACCGACACCCTGCTCAACCGCGACCTGGCCCAGGTGCTGGCCGAGCACCAGGTGAGCTTCGCCTGCCTGGTGCCGGACGTGATCCGCTATTTCAACCTGCGGCTGGCCAAGCGCAAAGGCCCGCCGCCCACGCTGCACCCGCAACTGATGCTGTATTCCGGCGGCAGCCACCTGCCCGCTGATGAAGGCCAGAAGCTCGGCGAACTGCTGGGTTGCCGGCCAGTGCTGCAGGGCTACGGCCTGACCGAAAGCATGCCGATGCTGGTGCAGAGTTCCGTCGCCGCGGTGTCCCGCGGGGCCATGGGCGCCCCCATCCGCAATGTGCAGTTGCGGGTGGTGGACAGCCACGGCGAGGACGTGCGCTGCGGGCAGATTGGCGAGCTGCTGATCCGTGGGCCCATGGTCATCGAGGGCTACGACCGCGAGCCCGAGGTCAGTGCGCGCTTTATCCGCGACGGCTGGCTGCACACCGGCGACCTGGTGTGGCGCGATGAGGCCGGGCAGCTGTTCTTCTACTGCCAGCGCCTGCGCATTTCCAAGATCAAGGCGCAGATGATCGACTTCACCGAGATCGAAAACGTCGCTCGCCTGCACCCGCATGTGGTGGACGCCCGGGCCTATGTGGTGCCCGATCACAAGGAGGTGAACGTGCTGCACCTGAGCCTGCGGTGCCGCCAGCCGCTGAACCAGAGCGAGCTGACCGCCCTGCTCGGCCAGCACCTGTCCGGCTTCAAGCTGCCTCGGGTGTTTGAATTCCTCATGCTCAAGGAGAGCGCCCATGCAAGCTGAACGCTCACGTCCGGTACTGGCGGTGTTCGATTTCGACGGCACCCTGACCGACCGTCATACCTTCTGGCGCTACATGCGCTATATCCACGGCCCGGCGAAGTTCTGGCTGGGAATGATCCCCTTGCTGCCGAAAATGGCCGGGGTGCTGCTCGGCGTGGTGCCGCTGATGCAGGCGCGGCTGGCGTTTATCGAGCGCTACCTGAAGGGCCTCGGCCTGGAGCAGGAGCAGGAACATGCGCGCTACTTCATCAGCGAGCACCTGGCGCTGTGGCTGCGCCCTGAAGCCCTGCGTCGCCTGCAATGGCATCAGCAGCGCGGGCATGTCACGGCGCTGGTGAGCAACTCCCCGGAAAACTACCTGCAGCCCTGGGGCCGCCTGGTGGGCTTCGACCATGTCTGCGGCACTCGGCTGGCCAGCGACAAGCGTGGCCTGAACGGCGCCATCGACGGCCGCAACTGCGTCGAGCAGGAAAAGGTCGCCCGCCTGCGGGCCTGCGTCGGCGACCTGCAGCACTACGACATCTACGCCTACGGCGACTCCTCGGGCGATGCCGCCCTGCTGGAAGCCGCAACCACACCCTTCTACCGCAACTGGTACTGACCGATGAACCGCCAACCTTCTGCCCTACAGGGCGCTACCGCCGTGCCCGCTGGTTCACCCGCCGTGCTGATCGTCGGTGCCGGCCCCATCGGCCTGACCATGGCCATTCTGCTCAGGCAGCGCGGCGTGCCGTTGCGCATCATCGAGAAAAATGCCGGCCCGTCCACGGCCACCAAGGCCATCGCCATCCACTCGCGCACCCTGGAAATCTTCCGCGCCATGGGCGTGGCCGAGCAGGCCGTGGCCCAGGGTTTCGCCATCAAGCGCTTCAAGGTGCAGTCCCAGGGCAAGCCAATTCTCGGCTATGACTTTGCCCAGTTGCAGGCGCCCTACCCCATGCTGCTGAGCCTGCCCCAGCCGCAGACCGAGGCCATCCTGCTGGAGCGCCTGAAGTCCCTGGGGGTGGAGGTGGAATGGAACACCGAACTGCTCGAACTGCACAGCGGCGACAAGCATGCCGATGTCCAGCTCAAGACCCCGGACGGCCAGCAACAGGCGCTGCGGGCACGCTGGGTGGTGGCCGCCGATGGCGCCCGCAGCCCGATCCGCAAGCAGCTGGGCCTGAGTTTCGAAGGAGCCTTCTACAACCGCTTCTTTATGCTCGCCGATGCCGATATCCAGTGGTCGGGCAGCCAGGACGAAGGCGCCTTCTTTCTCGGTGACAGCCAGGGTTATGTAGCGCTGGCGCCGATCAGCGGCCAGTCGCGCTACCGGCTGTTTATCGAGATGCCCTACGACCTGCCGGCCGATGAGGCCGACCGTCCGCCACTGACCCTGGAGCATTTCCAGCGCCTGTGCGAGGGCCGCGGGCAGCAGATGACCCTGTCCAACCTGTCGTCCACCACCATCGCCTCGTTCCAGCATCGGCGCGTGCAGAAGATGCAGCAGGGGCCGGTGTTCCTGGTGGGCGACAGCGCCCATATCGGCAGCCCGATCGGTGGCCAGTGGATGAACCTGGGGGTGTCCGAAGCCTACAACCTGGCCTGGAAACTGGCCTTCGTGCATCAGGGGCTGGGCGACCCGGCGCTGCTCGACAGCTATCACCAGGAACGCTACCCGGTGGCCCTGGAAGTGGAAGACACGGCGCACCGCCTGACCACCCTGATCACCTTGCAGAAACGCCCGCTGGTGTGGCTGCGCGATAACCTGCTGCCGCTGATCACCCGCCGGCGCAAGGTGCAGCAGGTGCTGCCGTCGATGATCTCCGGGCATCAGTACCACTACCCGCCGAGCGAGCATATCCAGCAGTCGCTGCAGCCTGCGCAACGCAACAGCTGGAAGCGCAAGGGCGACCCGCGCACGCGCCGGGGCAAGGCGCCCCTGGCCGGGCAGCTGGCGCCGGACGTGGTGCTCTGGCAAGCCCGCGCCCAGGAGCCGGCCGGGCACCTGATCGACCTGTTCGAGCAGGGCTTCACCCTGCTGATTTTCACTGGTGCCGACCAGTTCTCGCCGCTGCTGCCGGGCTATCGCCAGCTGGCGGCCCAGGTGGAAAGGGAATACCCCGGCCTGCGCGCGTTCTGCGTGGTGGATGCCCTGGACCACGGCGACTTCGAGCGCCAGCAACGCACCTTGCTGGACCCCGACTGGCGCCTGCACCAGCGCTACCACGCCCCCGCCGGCAGCCTGATGCTGGTGCGGCCGGACGGTTACATCGCTTTCCAGGGGCTGCAGCCCACGGCCCTGAATGGCTACCTGCAGTTGCGTTCGGGCCTGCTCAAGAGCCCGCAACCGACCCTGGTCGAGAGCCCGCTAGCGGTGCCGCTGCCGGCCTAGTCACCCGCTCGTTCGCTGTTTTCTAACCATGGACTGCCGCCCAGCGTCGGCGGCTTGTCTGTGGATCAACGTCAAGTATTCCGAGGTTTACCCACATGAGTTTGGCACTGGATAACGTGGTTCAGGATTTCATCAACGCCAACGGCAAGATCGCCCAGGGTTACTTCGACCTGTCGGGCAAGATCATCGATTCGATCTGCGCCTCCCATTGCTCGCGGGAGCAGGTGCTGCTGCGGCTGCTGGAGCAGGCACAGGCGGTGACCGCGCAGTACCTGGATGCCCACCAACAAGTGGTGCAGAGCCTGTACCTGAAGAACAGCAGCGGTGCCCGCTTCAGCGCCCCGGCCCTGGCAGCACCGACGCTGCGGGCGGTGACGCCAGCGGTGCAGCGCGAGGCCGCCAATACCGCCGCAAGCATTACCGTGCCCAGCCCTGTGCCGGCCTATGAGTCGTGGCTGCGCAGTGAAATCAGCGCCGTCAGCGGCATGGCCGCCGACGCCATCGACCTGCGCCAGAACTTCGACAGCCTGGGCCTGGATTCCTTGAACCGGGTCGAGCTGTTCGACGCCCTGGCCAAGGCCTTTCCCGAGACCCGGGAACAGGCCACGGGCTTCTTCGACCTGGGCAGCCCGGCCGCCGTGCTGGCGGAGCTCGAAGGCGCACCCGCAGCCGACAGCGACCCCGTGGCCAGCCGGGTGCTGGCGCACCTGGCGGCCCTCACCGGCTTTGCCCTGGACGATCTGGATGCCGGCCAGGCCTATGAAGAACAGGGCCTGGATTCACTGATCCGCCTGGATTTCCTCGACCTGCTGCTGGGCGAATGGCCACAGCTCAAGGCCCACGAAAACTTGCTGGGTGAAGCCCGCTGCGCGCAGCAGAGCATCGAGCAGATCCGCCGCTTGCTGGCCGCCGACAGCCAGGCCGCGCCCGCCCATGAACAGCGCCTGCAACAGGCCATCGCCCCGCTGCTGGCCCCGGGCACCCAAGCCGCGGACCACCAGCAACCCTTTGCCGAGCTGGGGCTCAACGGCTTTGACCGCGCAACCCTGTGCCAGGCCCTGGCCGCGGATTGCCGCAGCAGCGAATTCGCCGGCGAGGCACTGATGTCGCGGCGCAATCCCGAGGAAGCCCTGGCCTTGCTGCAACGCATGGCCTGAGCAGCACCCAGAGTTTCCGCAGCCGCGACAAGGAGAGCGTCATGACGGCAAGCCACCGCAATCATCCGCCACTGGTGTTCAGTGCCATGGCCGGCACCTTTCCCGGTGCCAAGAGTATCGAAGCACTCTGGGAGCTGCTGGCCGAGGGCGCCAGTGCACCGAGCCACTGCATGCTGCAACGCTGGCAGCTGGACCGCGAACACATCTATCACCCACGGCCCGGCGAGAAGGACCGGGTCTACCTGCATCGGGCCCACTGCCTGGAGGACGATGAGCAGACCCCCTCCTTGGAACAGGGCCGGCAACTGGGCATCGGCCTCAAGGTGCTGCAGCAGTTGCTGGCCCAGGCCGGCCCCCTGCAGCGCCAACGCACCGCGCTGATCGTCGCCACCTCCTGGAGCGACGAGAGCTACTTTGTGGCCAGCGCCCACCCGCAGCGCGCACCACGGCCCGGGCATACCCCGGCCGGGCAGATTGCCGAGCTGGCCCGCCAGTGCGACCTGGGCGGCCCGGCGTTGACGGTGGACACCGCCTGCAGCTCGTTCACCTATGCCCTGGACATGGGCCGCGCGCTGATGGCCAGCCAGCAGGCCGACCAGGTGATAGTGATGGCCCTCAACACCCTGATGCCAGCGCCGCTATTCCTCGGCTTCTCCCAGCTCACGGCCTTCTCGCCACGAGGCCATTTGCAGGCCTTCGGCGCCGAGGCCGACGGCATAGTGCCGGGGGAATGCGCGGTGGCCTTCCTCCTCGAACCCCTGGAACGCGCCCTGGAGGCCGACCGCCAGCCCTTGGGGGTATTGCGGGCGCTGGGGCTGTCGGCCGATGGCGCCGAAGGCTCGACCTTCGCCCCCGGTAAGCAGGCCCAGTTCAGCGCCTACCAGCGTGCCTGGAGCGGGCTCGACCCGGCCAGCGTCAACTACATCGAGTGCCATGGCACCGGCACGCCCCTGGGGGATGCCACCGAGCTGGGGTCGTTGCAGCATTTCTTCGGCCCTTACCTGGGCGCCGAGGACAAGATCCGCCTGGGCTCGATCAAGAGCCATATCGGCCACCCCCTGGCGGCGGCCGGCGGCCCGGCGCTGGCCAAGGCGCTGATGATGCTGCGCCACAACTGCATCCCGCCCCAGGCGGATTACCCCATCAGCGCCAAGCTGGCACCGACCTGCCTGCAACTGGCCGAGCCCATCCAACAAGCGCTGGGCAGCCAGGAACAGCCATCGCGCATCGGCATTTCCAGCTTCGGTTTCGGCGGCGCCAATGCCCACCTGGTGCTGGAGCAATACCGCCCTCAGGCCAAGCTGGAAAGCACCGGGCCGGCGCTCGAGGCGCTGATCCCCCTGGACCTGATGGTGGTCGAGGCGGAAGCCGCCCTGGGCGGCGCACCTTCCCTGCAGGGGCTGCGCCAAGCCTTGCAGCAACCCGCGCCGACCCGGGCCTTTCCCCGCAGCCGCTTCGGCCGCCAGGGCACGACGGCGCCGCCGCTGCGTGGGCACTTTCTCGCCGAAAACCTGCAGATCGACACCGAAGGCTACGGCATGGGCCCCAAGCCCCTGGGGCATATCGACCCGTTCAAGCTGTTGCTGGCCGACCGCGTGGGGCAACTGCTGCGGCGCCTGCCCGGGGTCGCCAGATCGGACCGCAGCGCCATCGTCATGTGCTGCAACATGGGCGGAGAAAGCTTCACCAATGCCTACAGCGCTGCCGAGCACTTCTTCCGCCAGGGCCAGGGCCAGGCCCCGGGCATCGAAGTGGCGGATGTCGCCAGCATGCTGCCAAGCCTGCTCTCGGGTTACCCGGCGAAGTTCTTCGACCTGCGCGGTTTCCACCAAACCCTGGCCGGCAGCGCCGGACTGTTCTGGCACAGCCTGCTGGCCGCGCCGCAATGGCTGGACCAAGGCATCGACACCTTGCTGCTGGGGGCCGGGCGCTTTATCAGCGGCGCCACCGAGCTTGCGGCATTGCGCGATGAGCCGCTGCTGCAAGGCGAAGGCTTGGGGGTGATCGCCCTGCGCCGCTACCGCGCCGACGGGCCGCAACCGGCCTTGCTGCGCCTGCACGCCGGGTTGCCGGGCAGTGCCGCCAGCGATCCGCAGCAGGCCCGCACCCGCCTGGGCATAAGCGACGGTGCATCACTCAGTTGCTGCCAGTTGCAAGGGGCCCGGGCCCACCAGGACAACATCCTGCATGCCGCCACCGGCTACCTGGCTGAAGCCAGCGGCATGGACACGCTGCTGCAGCTGCTATTGCAAGCACCGGGCGAACACCTGATCGAGGTCCGTGACGGCGAGCGCGTGCTGTTCTGGCTACATGCCGAGGGCCTGGCGCCCTGGCAGGCCCCGGCGCCCAGCAGTGCCAAGTCGCCCTTCACCCTGCGCTTTGCCGACCCACAGGCACAGGCGCTGGCGCCGATCGACCATCCACTGGCCAGCATCGCTGTGCCGCAACTGCCGCTGGCCGAAGGCGTCGACCTGCTGGCCCTGAGCGACACCCTGGCGCAAACCCTGGCCAGCAGCCTGGAGCTGCGCTGTCGCGCCCTGCGTGAATTGCTGGCGGTGCAACCGCAGGGACAACAGGCGGTGCCGAGCCCGGACTGGCGACGCGAGGAGCGTAACTGCGTGATCAGCCATGTGCTGCGCCGCAGCGCCCAGAGCCTGAATGCGCAATTGCGGGTGGACGAGGGCCATGGCTATTTCTTCGATCACCCACTGGACCATGTGCCCGGCATCCTGCTGATCGAAGCGGTGCTGCAATTGATGGAATACGCGGTGCCGGAACTGCAGGGCGAGCACTGTTTCATCCAGCACCTGAACATCAAGTTCCAGCGCTATGTGCTCAAGGAACGGCCGGTGGACATCGAGTTGCAGGAGGACAACGGCCAGTTCGTGGCCCGGGTGATGCAGAACGAGCAGTTGATGTGCGTCTGCACCCTGCGGGTCGCCGCCGGCCAGCCGAGCCAGCGCTTACCGGCTGCCGAGCCGGTGCTGCCGTGCCGGCGCCAGGACTGGCTGCACAAGGCTCGCGGGGAAAATGTGCTGGTGGGCGATATCGACCCACAGGCCAGGGTCCGCAGCCTGCCGGTGCCCGCCGGGCAGTTCTTCGAGGACGGCCACCCGCGCTACCACTCCATGGTGTATTTCCTGGAAATCGCCCGGCAGGCCTATATGCAGATCGCCCACGGCGCCCTGGCCATTCCCCTCAACACCCCGATGAACCTGCTGGTGCTGAACTTCGACCTGGCACGCCCCCTGGAGCGCGGGCAGACCCTGACCCTGGCGCCGCAAGACCCACTGGGGCAGCAGGCCCAGGCGTTCAAGACCAACCGCATGGTGATCGAACTGTTCGCCGCCGGCCAACTGATCGGCAGCGCCGGCCTCACCGCCCAGGTGCTCGGCAAACAGGCACAGCCCGCATGAAAACCACAGTGCTGCCTCCCCTTCTGCCCAATGAGAGCCATACATGAGCGACATTCGACTGGAAATCCGCGTCCAGGCCCCCGCCGACGCCATCTGGAACCTGTGGGCCGACTTCAGTAACGCCCCGCAATGGGACACCGACGTGCGCAACTGCACCCTGGACGGCCCGTTCCAAAGCGGTACCCGCGGCCTGTGCGTGTTGAAGAACGGGCTGCAGATGCCCCTGGTGCTGGAGCAGGTCAACCCGCGGCGCAACTACAGCAACAGCGCCCGCCTGCTGTGGGCGCGGCTGACTTTCAACCACTACCTGACGCGCATCGGCGCCCATGAGACCCACGTGGTGCACAGCGTGAGCATCGACGGCCGCCTGAGTTTCCTCTATCGCGGCCTGCTGCGTGCGCTGTTGCGCCCGGCCATGAACCAGGCCCTGCGCAACCTCGGTCGCCTGGCCGAGCAACGGGCAAACCAAGGTTTGGCGCAAGCCTGCTGAACCGCCGCACAACACCCCTCAACCTGATACGAGCCAAACATGAATCCAGTGTCTCTACGTTTTGCCCTTCTGCCCCTGTTGGGCCTGGGAATCGCCCACAGCAGCCTGGCCACGGCCGATGACAGCGGCCTGTATGTCAGCCTGCTGGGCGGCCTGAACTGGGTCCAAGCCCAGGACCTGCGCCAGCACTCCACGGACTTCGTGCGCATGAACTACAACCAGCCGATGACCTCCGGCTACGCCGCGGACCTGGCCCTGGGCTGGCGCTCGCCCATCGGCCTGCGCCCGGAGCTGGCCCTGGCCTACCGCAAGAACTCCCTGGACCACTTCTCCAACCGGATCTACGACGGCAACAACAAAGCCCCCGGCAAAGGCCAGGAATCGGCCGGCAGCCTGATGGCCAACCTCTGGTACGACCTGCCGATGCCCGACGGTTTCTCGCGCATCAAGCCCTATGTGGGCGGCGGCCTGGGCTACACCCGGCTGGTGATCAAGGACCTATCGGCCGCCGGCGTATCCTTCGGCCCCACCCATCGCGACGATGTCGCCACCTGGCAACTGGGCGCAGGCGTGGCCGTGCGCCTGGACGAGCACTGGTCGGCCTCCGTGGACTACCGCTACCTGCAAACCCGCGATGCACACTTTGGTGATATCGACGGCCTGTACCCGGGTGATGTGAGCACCCGCTACAACGCCCAGTCGCTGCTGCTCGGGGTGCAGTACGGGCTCTAGGCAGCGGATGGAGAAAGGGCCTTGAGCAAACAAAAATGACCTGTGGCGAGGGAGCTTGCCCCGTGGGACCGGCCGGCGCTCCGGGACGTAGCAGTCCCATTTTTTGCGCCGCTGCGCGCCCCGGCGGGAGCGAGCTCCCTCGCCACAAATACAGTGCGCCTTGGCCGGCGGGATGTTTGTGGATCACCGTCCAAGGCCCTCAACCGAGGACGGTGAAGCTAGCAAAGACCGGGTTGCCGCTGGGGCCTAAGGCTGCTCCGCTTGAGTGAACAGCCTTAAGCACTTAGGCCTGACTCTCGCGCAGTTGCCCTTCAGTAACGGAACTTGCCGCCATGAATGTCCTGCAGCACCTGTTCAGTCACGCGCACGTAGGTTTCTGTGCCCGGCAGCCAGGCGTAGACCGGGTCTTCGCCGGTCTGGTTGGGGTCGAAGGCTTCGGTCTTCAGTTTGGTTTTCTGGTATTTGAAGGTGCCGGTGGTTTCCATGCGAGTCTTGATGCGCAGGAACATCGGCACCGCGTAGTGAGGCATCTGGCTTTTGACGAAGCGCAGCAGGTCGCAAAAATCCAGTTGCTCCAGCGGCGCCGAAGGAGTGATGGCGGCCATCCCGGCGCGACCGTTGGTGTTTTTTATTTCCACCCCGTAGGCCACGGCTTCGGCGATATGGGGGTGTTGCACCATGATGTTTTCAACTTCGGTGGTGGAGACGTTCTCGCCTTTCCAGCGGTAGGTGTCCCCCAGGCGGTCGACGAATTGGGCGTGGCCAAAGCCGATATTGCGAATCAGGTCGCCGCTGTTGAAGTAACGATCACCCTTTTCGAACACGTCGTGCAGCACCACTTTCTTGTTCTTCTCCGGATCGGTGTAACCGTCGAACGGGGCATCGTCGTCGATCTTGGCCAGCAACAAGCCTTGCTCCCCCTTGCCGACTTTCTGCATGAAACCGTTGGCGCTGCGCTTGGGCTCGCCGGTGTCATGTTCGTACTCCACCAACTCCCAGGCGTTGAGAGAAAAGCCGATGGTGTTGTCGAAGTTGAGGATGTTGGTAAAGCCGATGTTGCCGTCACTGGCGGCATACAACTCGCAGACCCGCTCGATGTTGAAGCGCGCCTTGAAGTCGAGCCACACGCCCGGGCGCAGGCCGTTGCCAATCATCTTCACCACCGGGTTGTCGCCATCATTGCCGGCGGGAGGCTGGTCGATCAGGTAGCGACACAATTCACCGACGTAGCAAATCGTGGTGGCCTTGAATTTGCGCGCGTCAGCCCAGAACTGGCTGGCGCTGAACTTGCGGCGGATGGCGAAACCCGAGGCGCCGGCCAATGCCGAGCCCCAGCTCACGCACAGCCCGGTGCCGTGATAGAGCGGCAAGGTGCAATAGACGATGTCATCGGGGCGCATGTCCAGGGCGATCATGCCGAAGCTGCCGTAGGCTTTCATCCAGCGCCCGTGCTTGAACACCCCAGCCTTGGGCAAACCGGTGGTGCCGGAGGTGTAGATGTAGAAGCAGGCGTCGCTTGCGTAGACCTGCTGGGTGGTCGCCGGATTGGCAGTGGAATGCTCTTCGCTGACCCGGGTCAGGTTGACGTAACCCTCGGGCGCGATACCCGCATCGCGAGTGGTGTCGGTATCAGCCAGGAAGAAAGTCCTCAGCTCATCGATGGCAACGTCGTTACGCACCCCATCGAAGGATGGCACCAGCTCTTCGCCAACGATAATCGCCGAGGGATTGACCAGGTTCAAACTGTGGATCAGGACGTTGTTGGTCTGCGAGGTGTTGAGCATGGCGCAGATACCGCCGATCTTGCTGACCGCCAGCACACTGACCAGCAATTCCGGGCGATTTTCAATAAAGAGGCCGACCACATCGCCTTTTTTCAGGCCACGGGCAAGCAAGTAGTGGGCGAAACGGTTGGCCCACTGGTTGACCTGTTCATAACTGAAACGACTGTCCTTGTAGAGCAGCGACGGTCCTTGAGGGTTGCGCGCAACTGCCTGCTCGAAGGCCCAACCCAGGCCACAGGGCTGATCGACCTTGAGCTTGGAAGCCTTGACGCCCCTGACGAGCCGAGGAAGGGCCCGGGTGATCGTAGGGACTTTGCGCAGCATCATGCCCCAGGTAATCATGTCGTTGTTGCTACTCATGGCACCTCCTAGTGGATTGACCGGGGCAGCCAGGCGGTTCGACAGACGCCATGACCAGCCGATCTTTTTTACGTTGTGCACGCCATGTAAAAACGTCCTCGCGCAGCGTGGTGCGCGAGGACGCCTTAGGCCAAGACTCAGAACTCGTCGGCGACCGACTCGAGAATCTTGCCCATCAAGTAGACCGTGGTGCGTGCAACTTGCTTGACCGACTCTTTTTCTTCGTCAGTCACGACCCAGCGGTCGATGGCGGCGTTGACTTGCTCGGAGTGTTTCTCATCGATGACTGCGTGGGCGACAAAGAAGGTCAGTTCTTGATCGGTCAGCTTGAGCTGGTTCTTGCATACGTCCATCAACGGCTCGAGGTGCTCGTAGCAGTCCTCGGCCCAGAAACTGTAGCCCAGGCGTGGAATGATGCCGCGGCATACAGAGACAAAATCCAGGTAGCCGTAGAACGCCTCGGTGGCCGGCAGCATCGGCTTTTCGAACTCGGACTTGTCGACGCCAATGGCGATCAGGTCGTTGTAGGCCATGTTTTCATGGCCCAGTTCTTCCAGCGCATGCCTCATCGCAAAACGCAGCAAGCCGACCTTTTTGTGGTCCTGGTTCCAGCACGCCACCGCTTGGTTGATCGAGTTGTTCTTGGTGTAGTGATACACCTGGACAATGGCCTTGATGTAGAGGTCACGCTGCAACTCGGGGCGTTTCATCATCTGGAAAAAACGGCCGATCTTGATCTTTTCCCATTCGGCATCACAGATAGCTTTCAGCTCTTTGCGGAACTCGGTCACTTCAGTCATTTCACTCTCTTCCTTGGCGGGTTGATAAATCGTTTATGACACTTTTTATAATTTCAGGCGGGCACCGACTTACAGGCGCAGCACGGACTTGATGATGTAGATGAACTTGGAGAAGAAGCCCAAGCCTTCGATGGTGTCCCAGTGTTCCATCAGCACGCCGTTTTCCACACGGTAAATATCGATCACCTTGTAATTCACCGTAAAGAACCTGTGCTTGGCCCAATGCTTGGCATACAGGAAGACATAATCGCCTTCGGCACACACTCGCTCAATACTGGTGCCCGACTCGGGAAAGGTCTTGAAGAACTGCGTAAAGTAGGTCTTGAAGCCTTCACGGCGCGGCGGAATAAATACGTTGTTGTGTTGTACATATTCCTCAGCGATCAATGTATCGGCGACCGCCAGTTCACGCTGGCCAAACATGCGCTCGTAAAACTCAATGACCACTTCTTTGTTCCTGGCTTCCATCTTGGATCAACCTCAATGTTGTGGTTATTTGGGGATACTCATACCGCCAGCGAGTGCCTCGCGGTACGGGCGGCCAAGGCATAGCGCATCAAGTCATCAATGTCCTTGAGGTCTGCGGGGCAGCTTTGCAGGCCGAAGAAAGGCGTGACCGACGGCAACAGGTCGCCCTTGTACAGGGCGTAGTAGTGATCGCCACGGGCTTTGATCTGGAAGAAAATGCCGTCCTGATCAAAGACGAAACTGTCGAACTTCGGCGCCAGCCGTGGCTTGACGTAGGTGATGAAGGTTTTGTAGCCGCCCTTCAGGGCAACCAGCGAGGCGCCGGTCATGGCCAGCCCGTTGACTACGTTCTTGACCGGGGAATGCTTGTCGACAATCAGTCGCGAGAGTTCGACGCACTCATTCTCGTAATTGGGCCCGGAGAACTGCAGCAGTTTTTCATGGCTGATGAACTCACCCGACTCATGAGGGAAAGGCGTAATACGCTGGGTGCCGATAATTTCACCGTCATAATAGAAGGCGAACACGTAAGAGCGCGAGTCGTACTCATCCAGGCATACTGCTTCGTCGACCGAGTTGCCAAACAAGGTTTTATAGTAAGTCTTGCGTTGCCCGTACAACCGGCTGCGAGCACGAGACAGTTCGATAAACTGCGCAGGAGTAACTACCTGTCTGACTTTGACCTTGTCGGACTGGCACAAGTCCTGAAGTACCGAATCATAGAAACTGTAGATTGCCGAACCGGCTGGATCATCTTTGAGCAGCTGCATGCTTGCCGAAGGCAAGGCCGCCTTGTTACTTGCGAGTGACAGCATGAGAATTCCCTTCTTATTGTCATTTGTAGTTCTAGCTCAGCCCAACGCACAACTTCAGTTCCCGCAGTTCAATACATGGCTTCGCCCCCCTGCGTAGATGTCTACAGGTTGATGATTTGCTTATTGCGCAGAGCAAGGCACTCAATCCTCTTGTTGCGGACGTGCCTTTAAACTAAAGCGACTTGCAGTTAAACCACTGGCAGCGAGGACAAGGCTCGACGGATCTGCTCGGCCCGCTCGCCCAACACTTGGGGCGTAGCCAGTGGAAGGTCTGCATGACCCAGGTTGAAACCGTCACCGACAAAGCGAGCCAACACATGCAGGTGGGCGTGGCCCACGGTTTGCCCGGCCACAGCGCCATCGCACAGCAGCAGGTTGATACCTTCGCAGGGTTGTTCTTTGAGGCTCAGGCCGCTTTCACGCAGGGCGGCCGCCACCCGTTGACCCACACGCATCATGTGGCCACAGGTTTGAGGAGGGATATCACCCAGGCCGGTTGCGTGGGCCTTGGGTATGACCAGGACATGGCCGGGAGTAATTGGCTGGATAGAGAGAAAGGCCAGGCACTGCTCGTCTTCGTAAACAACAGCAGCCGGTGATTCTTTCTTGGCGATTGCACAGAAAATGCAGTTCACGGGTAACTTCCTTATTGTTGTAGATGCAAACCCGGTGAAGGCATGAAGACCCGGGATGCACAGGCTGAATTCCATTGCAGACCTAACATCGTTGACCGCACAGCTTGAGGGTGAAATTACGCTTGGCGTTCCACACCTGTACACGGGACTTTTGAAATGTTTTGTATCTGAGCCCCTGAAAACCACCTAATAGATTGATTTAGATGAGCTTCTTCAGCTGAGCTTGTGTATCCGTCCTGAAGGCCGCACAAGCCATGACTGGATGCCACACGGGGCCGCCTCCGGCCTGGACAGTGGCCAACAGTGATAACGGTGCACCCACTTGGCATTTGCGCTCTACGCGGAGTGGGTGGTGGACGGGATGACCTGTCGCCCATGCCGGCAGCAGCCCTCGAACGCTACAGGCTGTTCGGCATTACTCAGGTTATGCCGTACAATGGCCGGTTGCCGAAAGAACCGTCATGGCTAAAGCCATGAAGGGCTTTCATCCTTTACATATAACTGTGGTGAAGATGAACAAGCCTTTCATTTCGTTGTGCCCTGAAGTGACTCGGGCACATGCGCTGACTCTGATGGATTGGTTGGAGGATGAGCGCGTCACCTGCTACCTGAGCGATTCGCGTCATGTCTCTCACTCCATCGAGCAAACCATTGATCGAACTCCATTACCGAGCCTGACCCATCTATTCAACCGGGACGGTCGATTCTTCATGGCCTATGACCGGCAAGACACACCGGTGGGCTTTGTCCGCCTGATCAAGACCGGCTCAAATTGCGAGATAGTTCTGGCCATCGGAGACAGCGACAAATGGGGCCAAAACCTTGGCGCCCGCACGATCCGCGAAGGCATGAAACGGGCCTTCCTCGACATGAGGGCCAAGAAGCTGATCGCCAAGATCCACCCGGACAACACGCGCTCGCTGAAAGCCTTTCTGCGCAGCGGCTTTTTGCTTGAGGGCGAAACGCCGGCATTGAAGACATTCGCCATGACGGCGGGGCGCTATCTCCAGCTGTTGCGCGAAGGTGCCGTTGGCGACTCCACTGAGATCTACATCACTGAAATCGACAAGGCCAGGCTCGAGTATCTGATCGTGTTGGAGCAAGGCCCAGCCGTTGTCGAGCTCGAACATGAGCTTGAGCGAGCCATTGTGGTCAAACCGCAGCAGGTGGCGCGCAATGTTGTCACCATGAACTCCAGAACCTTGCTGCAGCTAGACGACGAAGAGATCGAAGTTGCCTTGGTCTACCCTGAAGAGGCGGACAACGGCGCTGGGAAGTATTCCGTGTTCTCCGACATCGGTGCCGCCATCCTGGGCTATCAGGAGGGGGACACCATCGACTGGCGAGTTTCTAATCGAACCCGCCGTATCGGGATCAGCAAAGTGCTTTACCAGCCGGAGGCTGCGGGCGACTTCCACCTGTAAGTGTGCCCTTGGCTCGGTATTCGTCCATCAGCCGCGAGGCCTCCAAAGGTTGGGGCCTCGCTTTCCGAGCCTGATACAAACCGGATGTACCACAGCCCCAGCAACAAACCGATTCAGTGTTTGCCCGGATCTGAGCGTTTGAGAAGGACTCAATCCCGGACTTGAAAGCACTGAATGGTGCTGGATTTCAATGGAAACCGCAGAAACGCAAAAAGGACCCGAAGGTCCTTTTTGCGATCGCTTTAGAATTCGATTGAACCCTAAAGCGCTATGTTTGGAGCGGGAAACGAGACTCGAACTCGCGACCCCGACCTTGGCAAGGTCGTGCTCTACCAACTGAGCTATTCCCGCATCGTCTTGGTGTTGCGCATTCTATAGAAATCAGAATGCGCGTCAAGCCTTTGATTCAAAAAAACTTATTTATTTTCACCGTCGATTTTCAGGTGTGGCCAGGCGGCTCGCAGGTACTGCAGCATCGACCACAGGGTCAGGCCGGCTGCCACCAGCAGCAAGGCGTAGCCCAGCAGCACCCAGAAGCTGAAATTCGACGGGTTGGCCAGCAGGATCACCAGCGCCAGCATCTGCGCCGCGGTTTTCCATTTGCCCAGGTTGGACACCGCCACCTGGGCCCGGGCGCCCAGTTCGGCCATCCACTCACGCAGCGCCGAAACCACGATCTCGCGGCCAATGATCACCGCCGCGGGCAACGTCAGCCACAGGTTGTGGTGTTCCTGCACCAGCAGCACCAGGGCCACCGCCACCATCAGCTTGTCGGCCACAGGGTCGAGGAAGGCACCAAACGGCGTGCTCTGCTCCAGGCGTCGCGCCAGGTAGCCATCCAGCCAGTCCGTGGCCGCCGCAAAGGCGAAGACCGAACTGGCCGCCATATAGCTCCAGCTGTAGGGCAAGTAGAACAGCACTATGAAGATAGGGATAAGCAGGACGCGTAGAACGGTAATCAGATTAGGGATATTCATCGGCACAACTGGCTACGAGGTGATTGGGCATTCTACTCGCTGTGCAGGTTGGCATAAATCAACTCTGCGAGCTTTTTACTGATTCCCGGCGCTTTGGCAATCTCGTCGATGCTGGCACGGGACAGCTCCTGCAATCCACCAAAATGTTTAAGCAGATCACGCCGGCGCTTGGGCCCCACGCCCGCCACCCCTTCCAGGGTCGAGGTACGCCGGGTCTTGCCGCGCCGGGCACGGTGACCGGTGATCGCGAAGCGGTGAGCCTCATCGCGAATTTGCTGGATCAAGTGCAGCGCCGGTGAGTCGCCCTTGAGGGTGAACTCGTGGGCGGCATCGTTGAGGTACAGGGTTTCGAAACCGGCCTTGCGGGTCGCCCCTTTGGCCACGCCGAGCAGGATCAGGTCCGGCACCGCCAGTTCGTCGAGCACGTCCCGGGCCATGTTCAACTGGCCCTTGCCACCGTCCACCAGGAGGATGTCCGGCAACTTGCCCTCGCCGTCCTTGAGCTTGCTGAAACGTCGGGTCAGGGCCTGGTGCATGGCGGCATAGTCGTCGCCGGCGGTCACGCCCTCGATGTTGTAACGGCGGTAATCGGACTTCAGCGGCCCTTCCGGACCGAACACCACGCAGGACGCCACGGTGGCCTCGCCGCTGGAATGGCTGATGTCGTAGCACTCCAGGCGCTGCGGTGGTTCGTCCAGGCCCAGCACTTCGGCCAGGGCCTCGAAGCGTGCGGCCACATGCTGACGGTTAGCCAGGCGTGCGCTCAGGGCTTGCTCGGCATTGGTCACCGCCAGTTGCTGCCAACGCGCCCGGGTGCCGCGCACGCGGTGGCTGATGGTCAGCTCGCGACCGCGCAGTTCATCAATTGCCGCGATCAGGGTCGGAAAGTCTTCATGCACCACGTTGACGATCAGCTCGGCCGGCAGGTCGCGCTCGGGGCTGCTGATGAAGTACTGACCGAGGAAGGCCGACATGACTTGCGCCACATCTTCCTCGATACCCACTTGGGGGAAGAAATTCTTGCTGCCCAGCACCCGCCCGCCACGCACGCTGATCAGGTGCACGCAGGCGCCGCCGGGGTTGACGAAGGCCGCCAGCACATCCACATCGCCGGTGCCGCCCTCCATGCTCTGCTGGTCCTGGACCCGGCGCAGCAGGGAGATCTGGTCCCGCAGTTCGGCAGCCTTTTCGAAATCCAGGGTACTGGCGGCAGCTTCCATGGCACTCGACAGCTCATCGGTCAGGGCATTGCTGCGACCTTCGAGGAACATCACCGAGTGACGCACGTCCTCGGCATAGTCCGCCGGCTCTACCAGCCCGACACAGGGCGCCTTGCAGCGCTTGATCTGGTACTGCAGGCAGGGCCGTGTGCGGTTTTTGTAATAGCTGTCCTCGCACTGGCGGACCAGAAAGGTCTTCTGCAACAGGCTGAGGCTTTCGCGGATGGCGCCGGCGCTGGGATAAGGCCCGAAATACTTGCCCTTCTGCTTCTTCGCCCCACGGTGGATGCTGAACCGGGGAAAGTCGCCGTCCGAAAGGAACACATAGGGATAGGACTTATCATCACGCAGCAGGATGTTGTAGGGCGGCCGCCACTCCTTGATCAGCGTCTGCTCCAGCAACAGCGCCTCGGTTTCATTGGCAGTGATGGTGGTTTCGATCTGCGCGATGCGCGCCACCAGGGCGGCGGTCTTCGGTGCCTGGCCGGTCTTGCGGAAGTAGCTGGAGAGACGGTTCTTCAGGTTCTTGGCTTTACCCACGTACAGCAGGCGTGCATCGCTGTCGAACATGCGATACACACCAGGGCGGCCACTGCAGGTAGAAAGGAAGGCGCTGGGATCAAACAGGTCGGTCATTTCAGAGGCTGGCATCCACCATGCCGTGTCGAACCGCCAGCAGCGTCAACTCGACATCACTGCTGATCGAGAGTTTCTCGAAGATTCGATAGCGGTAGGTATTCACGGTTTTCGGCGACAGGCACAGCTTGTCGGAGATGATCTGCACCTTCTGGCAGCCGACAATCATCAGCGCAATCTGGATCTCGCGCTCCGACAAGGCATCGAACGGCGATTCGCTGGAGGGCTGGAACGACTTGAACACCAACTGCTGGGCGATCTGCGGGCTGATATAACGCTGGCCGGCAAACACCAGGCGAATCGCCTGGACCATTTCATTGAGCCCCGCGCCCTTGGTCAGGTAGCCCGCCGCACCGGCTTGCAGCAGCCGAGTGGGAAACGGATCTTCCTCGCACACGGTCACGGCAACCACCTTGATGTCCGGATGGCTGCGTAGCAGTTTGCGCGTGGCTTCAAGGCCACCGATGCCGGGCATCTTGACGTCCATGAGGACCACGTCGGGTTTCAATTCCCGAGCCTTGAGCAGGGACTCCTCCCCTGACTCCGCCTGCCCGACTACTTGCAGGCCATCGATGTCAGCCAACATTCGTGTAATGCCCGTACGAACGAGATCATGGTCATCGACTACTAGCACCCTAATCAAGCAGACACCTCGCGATATGGTCTTTACAGGTTGCCGGACACCTTAGCAAAAAAGCGCCGCACAATCCTAATCACAAGCGCTATATAAAAAACTTCGTCAGGTGCCGAATGCCCTAGCAGAACCCTGCCGCAAAACGCTCTGGCCCCACTGCTCCCGGCCTACGGGGGATTTCCGGCTGCCAGGCGCTGCGACAACTGCGCCAGGGGCGAGGCCGGGCGGCAAGGGCTTTGCACCCTGCCCGCTATCCGCACCGCAGCAGCAACCTGCGCTCAAGACAGCCGGCAAGCCTCTCCCGGCCCCACAAACGACGAGCGCTCCATGCGCCAGAAACACTCATCCTCGCCCACCACCCGCAACCCCTGCCGCTCATACAGACGCTGCGCCGGATTGCCCTTGAATACCGTCAGGCGCAACAGCCCCAGGTGTTCCCGAGCCGCCATCAGCAATACCTGGGCCAGGGTCCAGGCACCGGCCCCCTGCCCACGCCATGCCTCCAGCATATGCAGCTCGCGGATATACAGGGCACGCAGGTCGCGGCTCAGGCTGACGAACCCCAGCACCTGGTGGTCCTGGCAGATCAGCAGGTTCTCGCGACCGGCCCAGGCCACATCGAAAGCCTCATCGAGCCACAGTAAATCGTTGCAAATGTAGTAGCGCAGCATGCTCGAACGAGTCAGGTCGCGAGCGAACGGCAGGTCGGCGGCCGTCGCCGGGCACAAGGCGAAACGACTGCTCATGGCGTGGGCACCTGCACCTGCACCGACCATTGCCCGGCGCTGCAACGCGCGATCAGCAGCGCCTCGCCCACCCCGTCCACCGCCCCCAGCAGTTGCCCCCGAGGCCCCCAGGCCGCACTGCGCCCGGCACAGGCCCAGCCACCGCTGGGCCCTCCATGATTGGCCATCATCAGCAGCACGCCGTGCTCTCGGGCATAGCCCTGCAACAGCGCACTGTCGGCGGCATAACCGCCTTCACTGATCAACACCCCCGCAGCGTAGGCCCCGGCGCCGGCAGCCACCGCAGCCTGCACATGGCTGGCATGAGCGAAGTCGGCGCATACCGCCAGGGCCACGCTCAGCTCTCCCAACGACAGCGGCGCACCGCCCACGCCCGGGGCGAAAAAGCGCTCCTCACCGGGGTGCAGGTGCTGCTTGCTGTAGAGCGCGAGGGAACCATCGCCTCCCAGCACCAGGGCCCCAATCAACGGCAACTGGCCCGGTTCCTGGCGGATCGGCAGGCCCACCACGCAGCTCATGCCCAGTTCCCGAGCCAGCTCGCGCAATGGCTGCAAGGCTGGCGAATCCACGGCCAGCGCCAAGTCTTGCGCCAACTGGGGCTCATAGCCAGTCAACGACAGTTCGGGAAACACCAGCAATTGCACCCCTTGCCCCGCCGCCAGCCGCATCAAGCGCTGATGCTGCACCAGGTTTGCCGGCAGATCGCCAGCGATAGCCACCGTCTGGGCAGCAGCAAGGGTTAGAACGCCCATGGCAATTCCTTGGCAAATAAGAGAGGGCGCCGAGTGTGGCATAGATCCCGCTCGGGCTTCATCCATGGCCACGACTGTTCGCCACGATAGAAATTACTGATTGAATCCCGGCCCCGGCGTCGAGTAAGCTCCCTGCACTTTACGGAGCACAACACCTTGTCCCAGGCCCTTTCCCTGCATCGCCACACCGCCAGCGCACTGCGCTCGCACGCGGCTGCCCGGGTCAATGGCAACGGCGCTCCGGCGAGCTTTTATTTTGGGTATTGGTTTAGCCACTGGCGCGCCTGATACCCAACCGGCGCCCATGAAAACGGGTCGCCTACCAGAGAATTCTCAACCCCCGGTCGGCCTCCCGACCGGGGGTTTTGTTTTTCAAGGCTCGACGTTTTAACCATCCCATTCAGCGACACACCGAACTAACCGAGGATTGCCCCATGAACTACGCCACCTATTACCGCTACGACATGTTTTCCGCCTGGCGATTTAGCAGCCTCCGCTCGGGACAGCCTGCCGCCTCCGATCGGTCACCTACCGGTGGCAATTGCACATTGATGGCCAGTACGGCCAATTGTCGAACACCCCAGTAGGGCCGCGCGCGGGACATTACCCGCCGCCCGCCCAGGAAGACCGCACATGAATTCGTCCGTATCCGCTCTGCCCCTGTCCGCCCACGCCAGCGCCAATGAAACCCTGACCCAGCGCCTGCCCAGCTCCCTGGAGCTCAAGCAACACCTGCCGTTGTCCCTGGCCCTCGGCCAGCAAGTCGCCGCCCACCGCCAAGCGGTCCGGGCCATTCTCGAAGGCCGCGACTCACGCCTGCTGGTGGTCGTCGGCCCCTGCTCCATCCACGACCCGCAATCCGCCCTGGAATACGCCGCCAAGCTGGCGCGCCTGGCCGAAGACCTCAGCGAACAAATGCTCCTGGTGATGCGCGCCTACGTGGAAAAGCCCCGCACCACCGTCGGCTGGAAGGGCCTGGCCTACGACCCGCACCTGGATGGCAGCGACGACATGGCCGGCGGCCTGAGCCTGTCCCGGGAACTGATGCGCGAGATGCTGCGCCTGGGCCTGCCGATCGCCACCGAATTGCTGCAACCCATGGCCGCCGGCTACTTCGACGACCTGCTGAGCTGGGTGGCGATCGGTGCCCGCACCACCGAATCGCAGATCCACCGCGAACTGGCCAGCGGCCTGGAGATGCCCGTGGGCTTCAAGAACGGCACCGACGGCGGCGTCGCCATCGCCTGTGACGCCATGCGTTCGGCGGCTCACCCGCACCGCCACTTCGGCGTCGACAGCCAGGGCCACCCGGCGATCATCCAGACTCCCGGCAACCCCGACACCCACCTGGTGCTGCGCGGCGGCCATCGCGGGCCGAACTACGACCGCCAGAGCCTGGCCCAGGTCCAGCAGGACCTGCACAAGCTGAAGATCCCGGCGCGGATCATGGTCGATTGCAGCCATGCCAACAGCGGCAAGGACCCACTGCGCCAGCCGGCGGTGTTCAACGAAGTGCTGGAGCAACGCCTGCAGGGCGACCGCTCGCTGATGGGGGTGATGCTGGAAAGCCACCTGTTCGAAGGCTGCCAGCCTCTCGGCGGCAAACTGCGCTACGGCGTATCGGTGACCGACGGCTGCCTGGGCTGGGACGCCACCGAGCAACTGCTGCGCCGTGGCGCCGAGCAGTTGCAAGGGGCCAGCCAGCCGGTCTCGCTACCCGCCTGAGCGGCGCCTCACTGTAGGAGCTGGCTTGCCAGCGAAAGCGTCCCCAAGAGCACCGCCCCCTCCAAGGACCTCTTCGCCGGCAAGCCGGCTGCTACGGGACCATCACCGCCCGGCGGCAACGCCCTGAAGGAACTTTGAGAAGAAATAGCCACCTGAATCCGGTAGGCTCTCAACTTTCTTGAAAGGAGCAACTCCCATGGCCAAAGCCACTGCCCGTCACATCCTGGTTGCCAGCGAAGCCAAGTGCAACGAACTCAAAGCCGAAATCGAAGCCGGCGCCGACTTCGCCGAAGTGGCGAAGAAGAACTCCACCTGCCCTTCCAGCCGTGACGGCGGCAACCTGGGCTCCTTCGGCCCGGGCCAGATGGTCAAGGAATTCGACACCGTAGTGTTCAGCGCCCCGATCAATGTGGTGCAGGGCCCGGTGAAGACCCAGTTCGGCTACCACCTGCTGGAAGTCACCAGCCGCCAGGACTGATTCACAGCCCTAGCCTGTGCCCAGCGGCCCGCCTATTGGTGGGCCGTTGCGTATGGGCCAGCGCTGCCTGCAACCGCGGATGCGGCTGGCCAGTCACGCGCCGCTAGCGTACAAAGCCAGATCATCGATCACCCGGCTCCTAAGGCTGACAATGCGACTGCTTTTCCCCACCCTCGTCTTCAGTGCCCTGCTGCTGGGCGCTACCACTGCCCAGGCCGCACCGCAGCACGCCATGACCGTCTATGGCGAACCGGCCAAGTACCCCCAGGGCTTCAGCCACTTCGATTACGCCAATCCCCTGGCCCCCAAGGGCGGGACCTTGCGCCGCTCGGCCATCGAGATCGGCCGCTTCGACCACGTGCTGCCCTATATCGACAAAGGCATCGGCGTGTCCCAGCTCGACGGCATGGTCTACTCGCCCCTGGCCCAGCGCTCCCTCGACGAGCCCTACACCGTCTACGGCCTGGTGGCGGAAAAGATGGAGCGTTCCGAAGACGGCCTGTGGCTGCGCTTCTACCTCAACCCTAAGGCACGCTTCGCCGATAACACGCCGATCACCGCCGAAGACGTGCGCTACAGCTACGACCTGCTGATGACCCAGGGCAGCATGCGCTACCGTACCCAGTTCGAAGACGTCAAAGGCGTGACCGTGGAATCACCGCGGGTGGTGCGCTTCGATTTCAAGAACAACGAAAACCGTACCCTGCCCCTGGATATCGCGACCCTGCCGGTGTTCCCCGAACACTGGTGGAAGAGTCGCGACTTCGCCAATGGCGGCGGCTACGAAGCGCCCCTGGGCAGCGGCCCGTACCGCGTGGCCAAGGTGGACTCGGGCAACAGCATCACCTTCGCCCGCAACCCCGACTGGTGGGGCAAGGACTTGCCGGTGAGCCGCGGCCTGTACAACTTCGATCATTTCAGCGTGGAGTACTTCGGCGATATCGACGTCGCCCGCCAAGTGCTACGCGGCGGCGCCTACGATTACAACCGCGAGTTCTCCGCCACCGGCTACTCCATCGGCTACGACAGCCCGGCCCTGAACGACGGCCGCCTGCAAAAGGCCCACCTGGCCCAATCGGCGCCGCAGCCGGCCCAGGGCTACGTGTTCAACTTCGACCGGCCGATGTTCCAGGACCGCCGCGTGCGCCAGGCCCTGGCCATGCTCTGGGATTTCGAATGGAGCAACCGGCAGATGATGCGCAACCTGTATATCCGCCAGCAGAGCTTCTTCTCCAACACCGCCCTGGCGGCCCGCAGCCTGCCGGATGCCGAGGAACTGAAGGTCCTCGAACCGCTGCGCGGGCAGATCCCCGATGAAGTCTTCACCCAGGTCTTCGAAGCACCGAAGACCGACGGCAGCGGCGTCATCCGCGACAAGCAACTGCAAGCCCTGGCCCTGCTGGAACAGGCTGGCTGGAAAGCCGAAGGCGACAAGCTGGTGAATGCCGACGGCGAACCCTTAAGCTTCACTTTCCTCATCACCCAAGGCTCCATCGAACGCCTGCTGCTGCCCTACAAGCGCAACCTGGCGCAGATCGGCATCGACCTGAACATCCGCCGCATCGACTCCTCGCAGTACGTCAACCGCCTGATGGCCCGGGACTACGACATGATCGTCACCGGCTACCCGGTGAGCACCTCGCCGGGCATGGAGTTGTACAACTACTTCGGCTCGGCGGCGGCCAACGACCCCGGCTCCAACAACTACATGGTGCTCAAGAACCCGGCGGTGGACCACCTGGTCAGCGGCCTGGTGAAAGCCACCAGCCAGCCGGAGATGCTGCGCTACGCCCACGCCCTGGATCGGGTGCTGCAGTGGAACTACTACTGGATCGCCAACTACTACCCACCGGGCACCTCTACGGTGTGGTGGAACCGCTTCGGCAAGCCCAAGGTGTCGGCCAGCAACGACGAAGCCATTGAAAGCTGGTGGGAAGTCAGCAGCACCGCCCTGACCAATGAACAGATGGCCGCCGAGCTGATCCGCCGTGGCAAACCCGGAGGGCGCCACTGATGCTGGCCTATATAGTGCGACGCCTGCTGCTGATCATCCCGACCCTGCTGATCATCCTCCTGGTCAACTTCGTCATCGTCCAGGCCGCCCCCGGCGGCCCAGTGGAACAGGCCATCGCCCGCCTGCAAGGGATTGGCGGCGGCGCGGTGGGCGGCTCCGCCGATGCCATGAGCAGCAGCGGCTCGCGGGCCAGCCGCGGCCTGGACCCCAAGCTGATCCAGGACATAGAAAAGCAGTACGGCTTCGACAAGCCGGCCCATGAACGCCTGTGGCTGATGCTCAAGAACTACGCCCAGCTGGATTTCGGCAAGAGCTTCTTCCGCGGCGCCACGGTCACCGACCTGATCCTGGAAAAAATGCCGGTGACCATCTCCCTGGGCCTCTGGGCCACCCTGATCACCTACCTGGTGTCGATCCCCCTGGGAATTCGCAAGGCAGTGCACCACGGCAGTCATTTCGATATCTGGAGCAGCACCGCGATCATCATCGGCTACGCCATGCCGGCGTTCCTGTTCGCCATGTTCCTGATCGTGCTGTTCGCCGGCGGCACCTCGCTGAACTGGTTCCCGGTGCGCGGCCTGGTCTCGGACAACTTCGAACAGCTGAGCACCCTGGGCAAGGTCGCCGACTACTTCTGGCACCTGGTGCTGCCGGTCAGCTCCCTGGTGATCGGCGGTTTCGCCACCCTGACCATCCTCACCAAGAACTCCTTCCTCAACGAGATCACCCGCCAGTACGTGGTCACCGCCCGGGCCAAGGGCCTGAGCGAGCGTCGGGTGCTCTACGGCCACGTGTTCCGCAACGCCATGCTGCTGGTGGTGTCGGGCATTCCCCAGGCCTTTATCAGCGTGTTCTTCGCCGGTTCCCTGCTGATCGAGGTGATCTTCTCCCTCGACGGCCTGGGGCGCATGAGCTACGAGGCCGCGGTTTCCCGGGACTACCCGGTGGTGTTCGGCTCGCTGTTCATCTTCACCCTGTTCGGCCTGCTGATAAAACTCATCGGCGACCTGTGCTACACCCTGGTCGACCCGCGCATCGACTTCGCCGCGAGGAACGCCTGATGCTCAAGCTGTCTCCCGTGGCGCGCCGGCGCTTCGACCGATTCAAGAAAAACCGTCGCGGCTGGTGGTCGCTGTGGCTGTTTATCGGCCTGTTCATCCTGACCCTGGGCGGCGAGCTGATCGCCAACGACAAGCCCCTGGTGCTCAGCTACCAGGGTTCGCTGTACTTCCCGGTATTCAAGCGCTACACCGAGCAGGAGTTCGGCGGCCAGCTGCCGTTCCAGGCCGACTATCGCAGCGACTACGTGCAGCAACTGATCCGCAAGGACGGCGGCTGGCTGCTGTTCCCGCCGATCCCCTTCAGTGAAGACACCCCCAACTACGACCTGACCCAGCCGGCCCCCAGCCCGCCGAGCCAGGTCAACTGGCTGGGCACCGACGACCAGGCCCGGGACGTAGCCGCGCGGGTAATCTACGGTGCCCGGGTGTCGATCCTGTTCGCCCTGGCGCTGACCGCCATCAGCGCCCTGATCGGCATCGCCGCCGGCGCGCTGCAGGGCTACTACGGCGGCTGGGTCGACCTGCTGGGCCAGCGTTTGCTGGAAGTCTGGTCCGGTCTGCCGGTGCTCTACCTGCTGATCATCCTCTCGGGTTTCGTCGAGCCGAACTTCTGGTGGCTGCTGGGGATCATGGCGCTGTTTTCCTGGCTGGCCCTGGTGGACGTGGTGCGCGCCGAGTTCCTGCGCGGGCGCAACCTGGAGTACGTCAAGGCCGCCCGGGCCCTGGGCCTGAGCGATCGCAAGGTGATCCTGCGGCACATCCTGCCCAACGCCATGAACGCCACCCTGAGCTATTTGCCGTTCATCCTTACCGGGGCCATCTCGACCCTCACCGCCCTGGATTTCCTCGGCTTCGGCATGCCCGCCGGCAGCGCCTCCCTGGGCGAGCTGATCGGCCAGGGCAAGCAGAACCTGCAAGCGCCGTGGCTGGGGCTGACGGCCTTTTTCACCCTGGCGCTGATCCTCTCGCTGCTGGTATTCATCGGCGAGGCATTGCGCGATGCCTTTGATCCACGTTCATAAAGCGGACGCTAGAAATGACTGACAACCTGATCGAAATCCGCCAGCTCAATGTCGCCTTCGGCACCCAGAAGGTGGTTCGCGACCTGAGCCTGGACATCCGCCCCGGCGAATGCCTGGCCCTGGTGGGGGAATCCGGCTCGGGCAAATCGGTGACCGCCCACTCGATCCTGCAACTGCTGCCGCAAACTGGCTGCAGCAGCTCGGGCAGCGTGCGCTACCGCGGCCAGGAACTGCTCGGCGCCGATCCCGCCACCCTGCAGAAACTGCGCGGCAACCGCATCGCGATGATCTTCCAGGAGCCCATGACCTCGCTCAACCCGCTGCACAGCGTGGAAAAGCAGATCGGTGAAACCCTGCTGCTGCACCGCGGCCTGGGGGGCAAACAGGCCCAGGCGCGGACCCTAGAGCTGCTGGAGCTGGTGGGCATCCAAAAGCCCCAGGAACGCCTCAAGGCCTACCCGCACCAACTCTCCGGCGGCCAGCGGCAACGGGTGATGATCGCCATGGCCCTGGCCTGCGAGCCCGAACTGCTGATCGCCGACGAACCCACCACCGCCCTCGACGTAACGGTGCAGCGCAAGATCCTGCTGCTGCTCAAATCCCTGCAGCAGCGCCTGGGCATGTCCCTGCTGCTGATCAGCCACGACCTCAACCTGGTGCGGCGCATCGCCCAGCGGGTGTGCGTGATGAAAGCCGGGGAGATCGTCGAACAGGCCGACTGCGACACCCTGTTCAAGGCCCCGCAACACCCCTACAGCTGCGAGCTGCTGCATGCCGAGCCCGAGGGTGAGCCGTTGTGTCGCGACACCCGGCCCACCCTGCTGGAAGTGGATCGGCTCAGTGTCGACTTCCAGGTCGGCGGCGGCCTGCTGCGGCGCAAGCACTACCTGCGGGCGGTGGACGGCATCAGCCTCAGCGTGCAGCAGGGCAAGACCCTGGGGATTGTCGGCGAATCCGGCTCGGGCAAGTCGACCCTGGGCCAGGCGATCCTGCGGCTGCTGGACTCCCAGGGCGGCATCCGCTTCCAGGGCCAGGCCCTGGATGGCCTCAAGCAGAAACAGCTGCGGCCCTGGCGCAAGCAGATGCAGGTGGTGTTCCAGGACCCCTTCGGCAGCCTCAGCCCGCGCCTGTCGGTGGCGCAGATCATCAGCGAAGGCCTGGAAGTGCACAGCCAGTACGATGCCCGCCAGTGCGACGAGCAGGTGATCCGCGCCCTGGAGGAAGTCGGCCTCGACCCCGAGAGCCGGCATCGCTACCCCCACGAGTTTTCCGGCGGCCAGCGCCAGCGCATCGCCATTGCCCGGGCCCTGGTGCTGAAACCGGCGCTGATCCTGCTGGACGAACCCACCTCGGCCCTGGACCGCACCGTGCAGAAACAAGTGGTGGCCCTGCTGCGCCAGTTGCAGGAAAAGTACGGCCTGACCTACCTGTTCATCAGCCACGACCTGGCGGTGGTGCGCGCACTGGCCCACGACATGATCGTGATCAAGGACGGCCGGGTGGTGGAACAAGGCGCCAGCCACCAGGTGTTCGACGCCCCGCAGCACCCCTACACCCGGGAACTGCTGGCCGCCGCCCACCCCGGCTGAGCCAGCGCCAGCGCACGCTGGCTCGCTGCCTCAGCCAAAGGCCCTTTCGCCGGCCAGCCGCCCCACGCAAATCGGGCATACTCTTCGCGCCCATTTTCAGGATGCCGCCATGAACGACAGCGAAAGCCTCAAGGATTACCAGCGTGTTCGCCAACTGGCGATCCGCTCGCTGTTCGAGATCATCGAGCAGTCCAGCGAAGGCACGGTGATCGTCGATCGCGACGCCAATATCGTCTGGATGAACGAGCGCTATGCCCGGCGCTTTGGCCTGGAGTCCGCCGCCTTCGCCATCGGCAAGGCCTGTGAAAGCGTGATCCCCGGCAGCCTGCTGCGGGAAGTGGTGCGCACTGGCCGGCCGATCCTGCTGGACATGCAGGACACCCCCAAGGAACCCCTGGTGGTGATGCGCCTGCCGATCCACGACGCCGCCGGCACGGTGATCGGCGCCATCGGCTTCGCCCTGTTCGACGAACTGCGCAGCCTTTCGCCGATGCTCAAGCGCTACCTGAGCATGCAGGAGGAACTGGCCTCCACCCGCTCGCTGCTGCGGGCCCGGCAAACCAAGTACAACTTCGCCCATTTCATTGGCACCAGCGCCGCCAGCCTGGAGGTCAAGCGCCGTGCCCGACGCGGCGCCAGCGCCGAATCGCCGATCCTGCTGCAGGGGGAAACCGGCACCGGCAAGGAGCTGCTGGCCCAGGCCATCCACGCCGCCTCGCCACGGGCCCACAAAGCCTTTGTCAGCATCAACAGCGCGGCCATTCCCGAAGCCCTGCTGGAAGCGGAATTCTTCGGCACCGCCCCCGGCGCCTTCACCGGTGCAGACCGCAAGGGCCGCCCGGGCAAGTTGCAGATTGCCCAGGGCGGCAGCCTGTTCCTCGATGAAATCGGCGATATGCCACTGCCCCTGCAAAGCAAGCTGCTGCGGGTGCTGCAAGAGAAGGAGTTCGAGCCGGTGGGCTCCAACGAGGTGATCCACAGCGATGTGCGGATCATTGCCGCCACCTCCACTGACCTTGAGGCGGCGATCAAGCGCGGCGAGTTCCGTGCCGACCTCTACTACCGGCTCAATGTGCTGCCGATCCAGGTGCCGGCGCTGCGCGAACGCCTGGACGACCTGCCGGCCCTGAGCGAGGGCATTCTCGAAGACTTGCGCAGCCAGCACGAACTGGCCCCCGAGGCCCTGGCGCTGCTGGGCCAGCATGCCTGGCCGGGGAATATCCGCGAGTTGCGCAATGTGCTGGAGCGGGCGGCACTGCTCAGCGACGACCTGCTGCTGGGCGCCGCGGACATTCGCGCGGCGATTGGCAACTTCAGCCCGGTGCAACGCAGTGCAGCGCCGCTGGCCCTCGAAGTGCAACACCAGGAAAGCTTCGCCCAGGCCCGAGAGCGCTTCGATCGGCAGTTGATCAGCAGCACCCTGGCGCAATGCGCCGGCAAGGTTGACGAGGCGGCCCGGCGCCTGGGGCTGGGGCGCTCCACGCTGTACAAGAAGATGGCGGCCCTGGGGATTGCCGAATCTCCATAAAGAGACAAGAATCCCCATATAGAGACAACTACATTCTGTGGCGAGGGAGCTTGCTCCCGCTGGGCCGCCCGCGGCCCCAAACCCGGCCATGCTGGTCTTTCTGATACCACCCAGTGGCCGGCCTGGGGAGCGCTACGCGCTCCAGCGGGAGCAAGCTCCCTCGCCACACCGTCTCCATTCAGAGACTCATTGACTGTCGCCCATCAAAAAAATACCAAAATATCCTTTAATTTCAACAAGTTATATAAATGGCACAGTTCTCGCTATAAGCCTCTCCACACGCAACACCCCACAAAAATAACAATCCTGGAGAGACACACCATGAGTGTGATCATTGCCCTGGCAGCCCTGGCGCTGCTGATGCTCGCCGCCTACCGTGGTTACAGCGTCATCCTCTTCGCCCCCATCGCCGCCCTCGGCGCGGTGCTGCTCACCGACCCGTCCGCCGTGGCGCCCGCCTTTACCGGGGTGTTCATGGAGAAGATGGTCGGTTTCATCAAGCTGTATTTCCCGGTGTTCCTGCTGGGCGCGGTGTTCGGCAAGCTGATCGAGCTGTCGGGCTTTTCCCGCTCTATCGTCGCTGCCGCCATCCGCCTGCTGGGCACCCGCCAGGCCATGCTGGTGATAGTGCTGGTGTGCGCACTGCTGACCTACGGCGGGGTCTCGCTGTTTGTGGTGGTGTTCGCGGTCTACCCCTTCGCCGCCGAGATGTTCCGCCAGAGCAATATCCCCAAGCGGCTGATTCCGGCCACCATCGCCCTGGGTGCCTTTTCCTTCACCATGGACGCCCTGCCCGGCACCCCGCAGATCCAGAACATCATCCCCAGCACCTTCTTCAACACCACGGCCTGGGCCGCGCCCTGGCTTGGGGTGATCGGCACCGTCTTTGTGTTCTGCGCCGGCATGCTGTTTCTCCAGCGCCAGCGCAACAAGGCGCAAAAGGCCGGTGAAGGCTACGGTACCGAGCTGCGCAACGAACCGGAAACCGCCGAGGACCTGAAACTGCCCAACCCCTGGCTGGCCCTTTCGCCGTTGCTGCTGGTGGGCATCATGAACCTGCTGTTCACCCACTGGATTCCCCAGTGGTACGGCAAGACCCACAGCCTCAGCCTGCCCGGCATGGCGGCGCCGGTGACCAGCGAAATCGCCAAGCTCACCGCCATCTGGGCGGTGCAGGCGGCCTTGCTGGTGGGCATTGTCATGGTGCTGGTGTTCGGCTTCTCGGCGATTCGCAGCAAGCTCGCCGAGGGCAGCAAGAGCGCGGTCAGCGGCGCCCTGCTGGCGGCCATGAACACCGCCTCGGAGTACGGTTTCGGCGCGGTGATTGCGTCGCTACCGGGCTTCCTGGTACTGGCCGACTGGCTGAAAAGCATCCCCAACCCGCTGGTGAACGAGGCCATTACCGTGACCCTGCTGGCGGGCATCACCGGCTCGGCTTCCGGCGGCATGAGCATCGCCCTGGCGGCCATGTCCGAAAGTTTCATCAGCGCCGCCCACGCCGCCAACATTCCCCTGGAAGTGCTGCACCGGGTGGCCGCCATGGCCAGCGGCGGCATGGACACCCTGCCGCACAACGGCGCGGTGATCACCTTGCTGGCGGTGACCGGGCTGACCCACCGCGAGGCCTACAAGGATATTTTCTGCATCACCCTGATCAAGACCCTGGCGGTGTTCGTCGTTATCGCCACTTTCTACGCCACCGGCATTGTGTGAGGTATTCATGAGCACTCTTTCAGGCAAGACCGCCCTGGTCACCGGCTCCACCAGCGGCATCGGCCTGGGCATCGCCCTGGTGCTGGCCAAGGCCGGGGCCAAGCTGATTCTCAACGGTTTTGGCGACGCCTCGAAGGTGATCGCCGAGGTGGCCCAGTTCGGCGGCCAGGTCGGTCATCACCCCGCGGACGTCAGCGATCCGGCACAGATCGCCGACATGTTCGCCTACGCCGAACGGGAGTTCGGCGGGGTCGATATCCTGGTCAACAACGCCGGCATCCAGCATGTGGCGGCGGTGGAGGAATTCCCCGTGGAGCGCTGGGATTCGATCATCGCCATCAACCTGTCATCGGTGTTCCACAGCACCCGCCTGGGGCTGCCGGGCATGCGCGACAAGGGCTGGGGGCGCATCGTCAATATCGCCTCGGTGCATGGCCAGGTGGGTTCGCTGGGCAAGGCGGCCTATGTGGCGGCCAAGCACGGGGTAATTGGCCTGACCAAGGTGGTGGGCCTGGAAACCGCCACCAGCAACGTCACCTGCAACGCCATCTGCCCGGGCTGGGTACTGACCCCGCTGGTGCAGAAGCAGATCGATGACCGAGTGGCCAGCGGCGTCGACCCGCAGCAGGCCCAGCATGACCTGCTGGCGGAAAAACAGCCCTCCCTGGAGTTCGTCACCCCGGCGCACCTGGGGGAGCTGGTGCTATTTTTGTGCAGTGAAGCCGGTGCCCAGGTGCGTGGCGCGGCGTGGAATATCGATGGCGGATGGCTGGCGCAATAAGCGCAGTGGCAAGCTACAAGCTACAAGCGACCAGCAGCGTGGCGAGGGAGCTTGCTCCCGCTCGACCGCGCAGCGGTCGCCAACCAGACGACCGCGTTTTGTAGTTGAATCTCGGTTGCCTGGTTTCAGGGCCGCTACGCGCCCCAGCGGGAGCAAGCTCCCTCGCCACAAACAGTGACAGAGCCCCACCCAACATAAGAAGAAACAGAGGCCTTGCATGTCCGACATTCTCTGGCAACCCAGCGCCGAGCGCATCGAGAGTACGCGCATCGATGCCTTCCGCCGCTTCGTCAATCAGCGCCATGGCCTGGCGCTCGATGACTTCCCCAGCCTGCACCAGTGGAGCATCGATCAGCGCGAAGCCTTCTGGCAGGCCATCGTCGATTTCTTCGAGGTGAGCTTTCACCAGCCTGCCGAATGCGTGCTCCGCGAAGGCCCGCACATGCCCAGTGCCCAGTGGTTTCCCGGCGCTACCCTGAATTTTGCCGAGCACCTGCTCAAGCGCTGGGACGCTGAAGTGGCGGTGATCGCCATCAATGAACTCGGCCAGCGCCAACAGCTGAGCTACGCGGAACTGGCGGCACAGGTCGCCGGCCTGCAGCGCAGCCTGCGGCAAATCGGCGTCGGCCCGGGGGACCGGGTGGCGGCGTGCATGCCCAATACCTGGCAGACCCTGGTGGGCATGCTCGCCAGTACCAGCCTGGGGGCCATCTGGTCCAGCTGCTCGCCGGACTTCGGCACCCAGGGGGTGATTGATCGCTTCGGCCAGATCGAGCCCAAGGTGCTGATCGCCTGCGCCGGCTACCACTACGCCGGCAAGGACATCGACCAGAGCGCCAAGCTGCAACAGATCCTCGAACGCCTGCCGTCGCTTGAGCAGTTGCTGATCGTGCCCGGCAGCCGGCCCCAGGCCCGCGCCGAGGATTACCAGAGCCCCGCCCAGGTCAGCCTGTGGCACGATTTCTACCAGCCCGGCGGCGAGCCGCAGTTCGTGCCCCTGCCCTTCGACCACCCGCTGTATATCCTCTATTCCAGCGGCACCACCGGGGTGCCCAAGTGCATCGTCCACGGTGCCGGCGGGGTGCTGTTGCAGCACCTCAAGGAACACGGCCTGCATGCCGATCTGGGCCCCGGCCAGCGCCTGTTCTACTACACCACCTGCGGCTGGATGATGTGGAACTGGCTGGTCTCGGCCCTGGCCACCGGCGCCAGCCTGGTGCTCTATGACGGCTCGCCGTTCCACCCTGCCAATGAACACCTGATCGACCTGATCGACCGCGAAAGCATCAACGTCTTCGGCACCAGCCCCAAATACCTGGCGGCCCTGGAAAAGGCCGGCAGCCGGCCGCGCCTGAGCCATCGCCTGGACAGCCTGAAAACCCTGCTCTGCACCGGCTCGCCGCTGTCGCCGCAGAGCTACGACTACGTCTACCGCGAGATCAAAAGCGAGCTGTGCCTGGCCTCGATGTCCGGCGGCACCGATATCGTCGCCTGCTTTGTCGCCGGCAACCCGGTGCAGCCGGTGCGCCGTGGCGAGATGCAGGGCAAGGGCCTGGGCATGGCCATCGAGGTGTGGAACGAGCAGGGCCAACCGGTACTGGGGGAGAAAGGCGAACTGGTGTGCACCCGGCATTTTCCCAGCATTCCCGTGGGCCTGTGGCACGACCCGGACCAGAGCAAGCTGCGGGCGGCCTACTTCAGCCAGTTCCCCGGGGTCTGGGCCCAGGGAGACTACGCCGAGCAACTGGCCCACGGCGGCTGGCTGATCCACGGTCGCTCCGATGCGGTGCTCAACCCCGGCGGGGTGCGCATCGGCACTGCCGAGATCTACCGCCAGGTGGAAAAGCTGGAACAGGTGCTGGAAAGCCTGGCCATCGGCCAGAGCTGGCAACAGGATGTGCGGGTGGTGCTGTTCGTGCGCCTGCAAGAGGGCGTGCAACTGGACGAAGAGTTGCAGCAACGCATCCGCCAGGTGATCCGCGACAACACCACGCCGCGCCATGTGCCGGCGAAGATCCTCGCCGTGACCGATATTCCCCGGACCATCAGCGGCAAGATCGTCGAGCTGGCGGTGCGCAATGTGGTGCACGGCCTGCCGGTGAAAAACACCGACGCCCTGGCTAACCCCGAGGCCCTGGAGCAATTTCGCGAGCGCGAGGAACTGCGCAGCTGAACCCGCCCCTTGTAGGAGCCGGCTTGCCGGCGAAGGCGTCATCCAGGCCCGCGCACCAGGCAAGGGCCTCTTCGCTGGCAAGCCAGCTCCTGCGGACAACGGCATCGGCAGGCGCCACGGAGATAACCGCTCAGCCCCTCTAGACTGGTCATCTGCGATAAAAGCAGGTGAAAATAACCCTGCCAGAAACTTCCACACTCCATCCGTTTGAATATGCACCGCATGTCCATGCGACTTTTCGAGTCAGCGAGCCTGACGCCTCGCCGCGCACGACTGCTCCACTCAGGACACCCTCGACATGAATGGCTCCCACCCCGGCAGCGAAGCCGCCCACCTGATTGCCCGCCTGGACTGGGCGAGCACCGCGCTTGGCGAAGCCGCCCACTGGCCGCAGAGCCTGCGCACCGCGGTGGATATCGTTATCCATTCCCCCATGCCAATGCTGCTGCTCTGGGGCGGCGAGCTGACGCAGATCTACAACGATGGCTTCGCCCTGCTGGCCGGCAACAAGCACCCCGGGGCATTCGGCCAGCCGGCGCACCTGATCTGGCCGGAGCTGATGGACTTCACCGACCCCGTCTACCGCGCCGTGCTAAACGGTCAGGTGCGCACCTTCAGCGAACAGCGCTTCAGCCTGCAACGCCACGACGGCAGTGAGTACGACCTTTGGCTGGACCTGACCTACAGCCCGATCCGCAACGAGCGCGGCGATGTGGCTGGAATCCTGGTGACCGCCATCGAGACCAACGAACGCCGGCGCATCGCCCTGGAGCTGCAGCAGCGTTCTGCCGCCAGCCTGCGGGCCCAGCATGAAACCGAGGAACGCCTGCAACTGGCGCTGGCGGCCACCGACGCGGTGGGCACCTGGGACTGGGACATCGGTGAGGACCGCTTTATTGCCGACGCGCACTTTGCCCAGCTGCACAGCGTCGACCCGCAACGCTCAAGGCAACTGCCCATCAGCGAATACCTCAAGGGCGTGCACCCGGAGGATCGCGCCATGGTGGCCCGGAGCATCAAGCACTGCATCACCCACGGCAGCGAATACGCCGAGGAATACCGCCTGCAGCTGGCCGACGGCCAGGTGCGCTGGGTGTTCGCCCGGGGCCGCTGCTACAAGGACCACCACGGCCGGCCCACGCGCTTTCTCGGCGCCGCCCTGGACCTTACCGAACGCAAGCAGATGGAACAGGCGCTGCGCCAGAGCCAGACCGAATTGCAACTGATCATCAACGCCATGCCGGTGCTGATCGGCTACGTCGACCGCGAAGAACGCTTCCGCCTGAACAACAGCGCCTACCTGGACTGGTACGGCCTGACCCCGCAGGAGCTGTACGGCAGGACCATCCGCGAAGTGGTGGGGGACGAGATCTACGCCACCCGCGCCGACAATATCGCCGCGGCGCTGGCCGGCAAGCCGTGCAGCTTCGAGGCCGATTCGCCGCACCGCGACGGCCGCCCGCGCCACGCGCTGATGAAGTACCTGCCGCGCCTCGGCGCCGATGGCGCGATCAATGGTTTCTACATCTTCGTCATCGATGAAACCGAGCGCCGGCAGACCGAGGAAGCCCTGCGCAACCTCAACGAAACCCTGGAAGAACGGGTCAACCACCGCACCGAGGCCCTGGCCACCGCCAACCAGCGCCTGCAGAACGAGATGTTCGAGCGCGAACGCGCCGAAGACGCCCTGCGCCATGCGCAGAAGATGGAAGCCGTGGGCCAGCTCACTGGCGGCATCGCCCACGACTTCAACAATATGCTCACCGGCATCATCGGCAGCCTGGACCTGATGCAGCGCTATATCGACCGGGGTCGCGGCGAGGAAATCGGCCGCTTCGCCGAATCCGCCATGTCCTCGGCCAAGCGCGCCGCGGCCCTGACCCACCGACTGCTGGCCTTCTCCCGTCGCCAGTCGCTGGATCGCCGGCCCCTGGACCCGAACCAGCTGGTGCGCTCGCTGCACGAGCTGATCAACCACACCAAGGGCGAGCACATCGAATTGCAGATGCAACTGGCGGAGGGCATCTGGCGGGTGAACAGCGATGCCAGCCAGCTGGAAAACGCCCTGCTCAACCTGGTGATCAACGCTCGCGATGCCATGCCCGACGGCGGCCGACTGCTGATCGAAACCGCCAACAGCTACCTCGACGGCAGCGATATCAGCACCCTGGAGCCGGTCAAGGCCGGCGACTACGTGATGCTCGGGGTCAGCGACAACGGCGCCGGCATGAGCCCGCGAATCCTGGCCAAGGCCTTCGACCCCTTCTTCACCACCAAACCCATAGGCCAGGGCACGGGCCTGGGGCTGTCGATGATCTACGGCTTCGCCCAGCAGTCCGGCGGCCACCTGAGCATCAGCAGCGAGCCGGACCAAGGCACCTGCGTGCGCCTCTACCTGCCGCGCCTGCACAGCAGCTCCGAAGACCTTCCCGAGAACACCGACAACCACCCGGCGCCCCAGGCCCTGGCCGGGGAAAGCGTGCTGGTGGTGGAGGACGAGCCCGCAGTGCGCATGCTGGTGCTCAATGTGCTGAGCGAACTGGGTTACCAGGCCGTGGAGGCCGAGGACGCCCGCCGCGCCCTGCCGCTGCTGGAATCGCCGATGCGCATCGACCTGCTGATCACCGACGTTGGCCTGCCGGGGATGAACGGCCGGCAGCTGGCGGAAATCGCCCGGCAGCAGCGGCCGGGGCTGAAGGTGCTGTTCATGACCGGTTATGCGGAGAAGGCCGCCGAGCGCCAGGGCTTCCTCGAACCGGGCATGGACTTGCTGGCCAAGCCGTTTTCCATCGAGGAACTGGCGCAGAAGATTCGTCGGATGATCGGCCGCGAGCCGGCAAATCAGGCATAATCCGCGACCGCCGATTTCCCGCAACCAGGTCACCTGAACATGAAAGCCCAAGCCCGCCATATCCTGGTGAAAACCGCCGAAGAAGCCGAGCAGCTCAAGCAGCGCATCGCCAAGGGCGAAGCCTTCGACGTGCTGGCCAAGAAATACTCCACCTGCCCCTCAGGCAAGCGCGGCGGCGACCTGGGCGAAGTGCGCCCGGGGCAGATGGTCGGCGCTATCGACCAGGTGATCTTCAAGAAACCTCTGCGCACCGTGCACGGCCCGATCAAGAGCAAGTTCGGCTACCACCTGGTGCAGGTGTTCTTCCGCGATTGAGCCCTCGCGGACCTCGCAGGCGCTGATTTGTGTAGGAGCTGGCTCCTACGTTGGCAAAAACGCCGCTGCACCCGCTTTTGTAGGAGCGGGCTCGCCCGCGAAGGCGCCGGCACGAACAGCGCATGGCTTACGGGCCTCTTCGCCGGCAAGCCGGCTCCTACGATTCCCGGGGGATCAGTGCCCCGGGGTACTGGATCACCCGGCTGGCCAGCCGGTGCCCGGCCTCGGCCGCCTGCACCGGGCCGCCCCCCAGCAAGCGACTGGCCAGGTAGGCCGCACTGAACGAATCCCCCGCCGCGGTGGTGTCCACCACTTGCGCCACCGGCAGCGCCGGAATCTCGTGGATCGCCTCCTGAACACGCACCAGGCAGGACTCGGCTCCGCGCTTGATCACCACCTCGGCAATATCCGGGTAAGCAGCGAACACCTCCTGGGCCTGCTCATGACCGAATAGCGCCTGCTCGTCGTCCAGGGTCAACAGGGCCAGATCGACCTGGGCCAGCACCTGGCGATAAGCCTCCCGCGCCTGTTCCACCGAGGCCCAGAGCCGTGGCCGGTAGTTGTTGTCGAACACCACCTGGGCCCCACGGATACGCGCCTCCAGCAGCAGGTCGAGGAGCTTGCGACGCCCCTGCTCCCCCAGCACCGCCAGGGTGATGCCGCTGAAATACAGCACGTCGTAATCCCGCAGGTCCGCAAGAATCGCCCCCGCTGCCGCGGTATTGAAGCAATCGCGCACCGCTGCTTCATTGCGCCAGTAAAGGAACCGCCGCTCACCCCGGGCGTCGGTCTGAATGCAGTACAACCCCGGCAAGCGCCCGGGCAGGCGCTGCACCTTGTCCAGGCCGATACCCTCCTCGGCCCAGCTCTGGCACATGGCGTCGCTGAAACTGTCGTAGCCCAGGGCAGTGACGTAATCCACCTGGGCCGCGCCCCCCAGCTCTCGAGCCAGGTACACGGCGGTGTTCAAGGTATCGCCGCCAAAACTCTGCTGCAGGCTGCCGTCGTGGCGCTGCTGCAGTTCGATCATGCATTCGCCAATGGCGGCGATGCGTTTCTGGTTGTTCATTGCCAACTTCCCCCAAGCACACAGCTCAATGCGTAGGAGCAGGCTTGCCAGCGAAGGCGTCCGCACTATCAGTGCAAGGCATATGGACCCCTTCGCCGGCAAGCCGGCTCCTACAGGTCAGAAGCAGGTTTCCAGGTTTTCCAGCACCTGCAGGCGCTCGTCCACCAGCAGGCCGGTGCGCCACTTGTCGAAGGTCAGGCAGGGGTGCGAGGTGCCGAAGGAAATGATGTCGCCAACTCGCAGCTCCAGCCCCGGCGCCACAGTGAGAAAGGCATGCTGGTCCATCACCGCGGTGACCTTGCAGGCGCTCATATCATCCCCAGGCCCGGCCTCGGCGCCGGCCCGATAGCGGCGTAGCGGCAGCGGCAAACCGGCGTCAAAGGCCACATCGCGCTTGCCCAGGGCAATCACCGCAAAGCCCGGTTCCGGCAAGGACTGCACATGGGCCCAGACCTCCATCGCCGGGCGCAGGCCCTCTTCCAGGTCCGCACGCCGCTCCAGCACGCAGCACTGGGCTTCCTTGTAGATGCCATGGTCGTGGGCCACATAACTGCCCGGGCGCAGCACGCTGAGGAAGCGGCCCTTGGCGTTGTGGGTCTCGAAGGATTCGGCAATCAGGTCGTACCAGGCCGAGCCCGAGGCGGTGATGATCGGCCGCTCGATGGAGAACAGCCCGTCGTTGTGCAGGTCCACCGCCAGGCGCACCAGGGAATCGGCGAACTGGCGAATGCCACTGATGGCCTGGTCGCCATGGATCACCCCTTCGTAACCCTCGATGCCGCACAGCGCCAACGCCGGCTGCGCCTGGATGGCGCGGGCCAGCTCCAGCACCTCCTGCTCGCTGCGGCAACCGCAGCGCCCGCCCAGCACGCCGTACTCGATCATCACCTTGAGGGTGAGCCCACGCGCGGCGAAGAAGGCCCCCAGGTCGGCGACGTTGTCCGGGTGATCGACCATGCAATAGAAGTCGAAATCGACATCGGCCAACAGCTCGGCGATCAGCGCCATGTTCGGCGCCCCCACCAGCTGGTTGGCCATCAGCACCCGGCGCACGCCATGGGCGTAGGCGGCACGAGTCTGCACCGCGGTGGCCAGGGTGATGCCCCAGGCGCCCGCCTGCAATTGCCGCTGGAACAGCCCGGGCATCATGCTGGTCTTGCCGTGGGGTGCCAGCTCGGCACCGCTGTCGCTGACGAACTTCTGCATCCAGCGAATGTTGTGCTCCAGGGCCCCGCGGTGCAGTACCAGGGCCGGCAGGCTGACGTCCTGCAACAGCTTGGCGCCTTGGGAGGCAACGCCCTTTTCCACCAGCGGCAGGTTCAATTCGGCAGACATAGTGACACTCCTTTTTCAGGGCGGCCGCTCAAGGCCGCGAGGTACAAGCCTTAATCGTTGATCCGCCGGGCCAGCCGGTTGGCGCTGTCGATCAGCACCCGACGGTATTGCTGGTAGTGGCTCTGGGCATCGGCCCGGGGCGCGACAATGCACAGGGTGCAGATGCACACCCCCTGCTCATCCCGCACCGGTGCGGCAAAACAATGGGTGAAGGTGTCGGCGATGCTGTCGAAGGAAAAGAACCCGTCCGCGGTGGCCTGACGGATTTCCTTGAGGAACACCTCCAGCGACAGGCGCTGGCCGTCGGGGAGGATGAAGTCCTGCTCATCGATCAGCTCGACAATCTGCTCATCACTCAGATGCCCCAGCAGCAAGCGCCCGGACGCGGTCCAGGGAATGGGCGCGTTCTCACCGATATTCGAGGAAATGCGAAAATGCCGCTCGCCCTCCTTCATCAGCGCCACCGTGTACTTGCGCCCGTTGAGCAGGCACATCTGCGCGGTTTCCTGGGTCTGGCTGACGATCTCCTGCAACGCCTGATCGGCCTCGCGGCTAAGATCGAAATGGCGCAAATGCGCCTGGCCGAGAAAGTACAACTGACGCCCCAGGTACACATGGCCATCATTGCCCACCGGCTCCAGAATGCGCCGCTGCAGCAGCGACTCCACCAGCTCATAGACCGTGGACTTGGGGCTGCCGACGCCCTTGGCGATATCGTTGGGGCGCAGCGGCTGGCCGATCTCCTTGAGAAAATCGAGGATATCGAACGCCCGATCCAGGCCCTTGGCCCGCCGCTTGATGTTGTCTTCGCTCATCTACCTTGCCTTCCCCACACAATGGCAACGCCGCTATCGACTGTAGGAGCCGGCTTGCCGGCGAAGAAGCCCTCGAGCCGTGCGCTGAACTTGCCGACGCCTTCGCTGGCAAGCCAGCTCCTACAGGCCAGCGCCTACACGCCCCCATCAGGGCTTCTTCTTGTAAGCCACACAATCGATCTCGACCTTGCAGTCCACCATCATGCTGGCCTGCACACAGGCCCGGGCCGGCGCGTGCTCGGGCTTGAAGTACTCGCCGAAGACCTTGTTGAAACTCCAGAAATCCCGCGGGTCTTCCAGCCACACCCCGACCCGCACCACATCCTCCAGGCCATAGCCGGCCTCTTCGAGAATGGCCACCAGATTGCGCAGGGTCTGGTGGGTTTGCTCAACAATGCCGCCATGGATGATTTCGCCATCCAGCGCCGGCACCTGGCCGGACACATGCAGCCAGCCATCGGCCTCCACTGCACGGGCAAAAGGACGCGGCTGACCACCGCCTGCGGTGCTGCCAGTGCCGTAACGGGTGATGCTCATAAGGAATTCTCCTGATTGAGGCCCGGCCATCGAGGACCAGGCTTGTGAGCGCTATCCCGCTGCCGGCTGGCGCTTGAGCGGCCGTCACGACAAGTGCGGGAAACCCACAGTCTCTAGACAGTATGGATTTGTGCCACAGATATATTCCGCTACAACGGAATAAAATATGAAACAACGGAATAATCGCCAGGGAGTGTGCCATGAAGCACGCAAGAGATAACAGAGGGGGAACGACTTTCGGGAATCAACAAGCAATGCAACTCCCAGAGCAGCAGCCACAAAACATCACCAAGCTCTTCGCGCCTCGCGCTGCGCGCGTTGCTTTGCTTGGCTTTGGCTTTGGCTTTGGCTTTGGCTTCAGATCTGGCTTTTGATTTTGATCTTCAAGGCCCCGTTAACCACGATGGCCGCACGCAGGCATTGATCCGTGGGTAACCCGGCAGGACGCCGGGTTAGCCGCACTGGGCCAGGGATGGTCCATTGCGGCGGCCCACGGATCAATGCCGGAGTGCGGGCATGCCGAGCCTAGGCGAGGCACCGAGTGGAGGGGCAAGACCTTTTGGTTCCTTTTGGGGCGACTGCCAAAAGGGACTCGCTGTAAGAGCGAAACCAATAGCCGCTACACCCGCAGCAATGGATATGTACACAATCCCTCGCTGTAAAAGCGAAACCTTTAGCGGCGACACCCACAGCAACGGATATGCCCCCAAAAACCGCGATATCAGGGATTACGACCGCTGCGCGCTCGAGCGGGAGCAAGCTCCCTCGCCACAGAGGTTGTGGCCAGAGCAGCGGATTAGGGCTGGATGTCACCTCTGTGCCTGAACTTTTCTGTTACCCATGTGGCTGAACTGCCGCCCCCAAAAGGCATCAGTCAAAATCAGCAACACACAGCACCCACCACAGATTTCGCGCCCCCTGACACACCACATAAGCAGAAGAAATCGTCGCCCCCCTGGTCAACTCACACCAATCAGGACCGTCAAACCGATACACCACCAGCTCCGAAAACGGCGCCGGAAACACCGCATCCAACGCTTCGCACACCAAGGCCCGGGCCTTGGCCAACGACAACCCACGAGCGCCCCCATGGCACCCGCCCCGAAGCGCAACCGCCAGCAACGAGCCCTCGAACTCATATCGATTCAGCACGGCAAAAGGCCCGAACTCAGGCGCAACCTGGCCAATGGCCGTCGAGCTGGAAAAGCTGCTAAAGCGCAGCAGAAACTCCGCCAGTCGCGCCCTCTCACCCAGGCTCTTGATCGAAGGGACCGGTTTGAAAAAGCAGGACACCCGCTCGCCACATTCAGCCAGCACGGCCAGCAGTTCGGCCAGAGGCTGCTTGTCGACGACAAACTCGCAGGCCGAGGTCAATGGCGCTTCAGCACCGTGCTTCAGGGGTTCATCTTGGCTCATGGTTGAACGTCCGGTGTGGGCCGCAAAGAGTTTCACGATCTGCAAAGGTGACTGAACAGCCCCCATTGCAAGCAAAGCTATCGAGGGCGCGACAATGTATCGGCCACACCCCCGAACGGCAAATGCACAACCCTGTGCTCAAGCCTTGAAAGTCAGGATCGGCGAAAACCGCGCCATCACCGACACTGTCCCCTCTTCCACCTGGGACTGGATCACCTGGCCGATTTCCTTGTAGGCCCCTGGCGCTTCCTCGATCATCCGCTCCTCCTTGCTGGTGATGCACTCCACCCCCTGCAAGCCAAGGAACGCCTTGTCGCGCTTGGCCCGCACCAGCACCTCACTGCGCGACATGGAACGCCCGGCGCCATGGCTGGCCGAACGAATCCAGCGCTCGTTGCCCAACCCGGTCAGCAGGTAGGAGTCATGCCCCATGCTTCCCGGAATCAGCAGCGGCTGCCCGGCATAGGCCGGCGTCGCGCCCTTGCGGTGCACATTGCCCACCTCTTCGCGCAGCACGATGTTGTGCGGCACATCGACAATCAACGGCGCTTCGATCCCGCCGCCGAACACCTGCCGGGTACGCTGGCGCACCATCTCGGCGATCAGCGCGCGATTGGCATCGGCGTAATGCGCCGCGCTGTGCATGGCCAGCAGGTACTCATCGGCCATCTCGCCCTGCAAGGCAAAGATCTTCGACTCGGGGTGCTTGACCCCTGCCGGCCAAAGGGCCTTGGCCTTGTCCATCCAGCGCCGCCCGACATAGAAGCCCACGTCCCGCGAGCCGGTGTGAATCATCATCACCACCTGCCCCACGGCCAGGCCATGGGTGAAGCACGCCTGACGATCCACCAGCTCGGTCACCACCTGGATCTCGACAAAGTGATTGCCGCCCCCCAGGGAACCCAGCCCCGGGTCGCGGAGGATTTTCCGCGAGCGGTCCTGCAAGGCTTCCGGCGCATAGTCGGCACTGCCACGGGTAAAGGACGACTCATGCAAACCCGCCAGCTCGCGTTGCAACTGGGCGAAATCCGCCCCGGCAAACAGCCCCACTGGGTCCTGCTGCTGCACCTGGCTCCAGAAGTCGCCGAGCCCGGCCTCGAACAGCGCGCTCATGGCCAGCGGGCTGGTGGGAATGTTGCGCGTGCCCTCCAGCAGATCGCCGCGCACCAGGGCGATCCACTTGGCTTTCTGCGCCATGAACTGCTCATAGGACAGCCCCAGCTGGTGCAGGCGCATACCGCAATTGATATCGGTGCCAATGGCTTGCGGCACCACCAGGTCATGGCTGGTGACAATCACGCTGCCCACCGGAATCGGGCTGCCGGTATGGAAGTCCGGCGTGGCGCAGGCGCACTTCACTTCGCCGCCATGGGGGTGAGCCACCCGGGCGAAATCCATCAGCTGGAGAATGGCTTTCTCCTCGATGGCAAAGTTTTCCGGCAGCAACAGATCGGCCTTGAGCCCGGCGTCATTGATCGAGGAAATAGAGAGGGAATTGGAATTCAGGCGTTCGATGGCCACCCCGGAACGGGCGAGCTTGTGCTGAATTCTTTTCAGAGGAGTCTTGGTCATTTTCAACTGCTTTTCTTGGACGCAACAAAACAACCACCCGATTGGTGGCTGGAATTGTCTGGTCAGCAGCGAAACTTAGACGGCGCGGATAATGGGGCAATGGCGGGGAAGATGTAAAGGGTGACGAGGGATTTATTTGCCGCTTGGGGTCATGGGGTTCTTCTTGAGTTCGGAAATGCTCACAACCACACGCGACAGGAGGATACGGCTGCCGGGAGCGAGCAGCGTGCTGCAAGTGCGCAACCACTTCACTCCCGGCTCGCCCGATGCGGCCAAGGGCGTTAGCGTGGCAACCCGGCACCGCGCCACGGCATGTACTCCACCAGCACTTCACCCTGGCTCAGGCCGGTTTCATCCACCGCGAAATCCGGCATCTGGCGCAGGTCCAGTTGCTGGCACTTGCGGGTCAGGCGCTGCTGCAAGGCGCTATCGGCCTTGAACGCGGCCAGTCGAAACTCACTGCGCTCAAGCTTCACCTGGCATTCGTGGACCTGCCCCCGGGCATCGGCCCGATAGGTGAAACTGGCCACGCCGACGCTGTCGATGCCCGGCCCGTCCACCACCTGGTCCCAGAAGAACTGGCTCTGGCGATACAGGCTGGCGCGCAGCGGATACTCCCGGCGCTCCTGACTGGACAAGCTGCTGAACGCCGGGAACTGCAGATCGGTGATGGCATTGATGCGCTCGTCAGCACCAAAGGCTTCAGGCGCGGCGGCGGGAAATATCGTGCTCCAGCACACCTGGCGGGCCAGCTGCAGCAGGGCCGGCGTGGCCAGCGCCTGATTGGCCAGGGGCCGAACCTGGCAGTCGAGCACCTGGTTCTGCCGATCGAGCTTGACTCGCAACTCCACCTCACCGGTCAGTCCCTTGGGGTTGGCGGCCATGATATTGCGCTGCAGCACCTCGGTGATGGCGGCAGAAAACTCCCGCACCTTCTGAATTTCCAGGGCCCGTGCAGCCTGCTGCTCCGGGGTTTTGCTCTGGCAGGCAGAGAGGCTCAGCAGGGTCGGAATCAGCAATGCCAGAGGCAAGGCGCGAGGAATGGCTAGTGACATGGAAAATAAACTCGTTGATCAAAGAAAGGGGCCGGAGCCACAAAAACCGGCTCGATCAGTTAACGATCGAGCCGCTAAGGCTTTAGTGATAGGGGCTACAAGTTCGGCAACTTCGCGAAATACCGTGCGCGGCTAGCCCTCTGGCTGGATAACCGGCTGTTTATCAGGACGCGTGGCCCTCAGCAGAATCCGTTCGACGCTGTTGTAGATGAAGCGGTAGTGGGTGCACAGAATCCGCTTGCCATCCTTGCTCTTCTCGATCGGCATCCCCAGCACCTTGGGTTTCTGCGAGGGTTGCGCCCCCACCACCAAGCCACCACTCATGCCCACGGGGCTGAACAGCTGAGGCTCGCCCTTGGGACGGCTGTAGTTGAGGAAAAAGTTGGCCTCTGCCGTTGCGCCGTGGGCTTGCCGATACTCTGGCGAGGTCTCGACAACCTCGGTGTGTATCCCATGTACCTCGACCCGTACCGGCTCGTCCCTGGCGAACGGGCCCTTGTTCTTCGAACTCGGATAGCCCAGGACAAGGGCCGGCATCGTCGGCAGCGTAGTCTCGACAATCATCTCCCGATCAATGAACAAGGCATCGCCCGCGAGCTGCTCCAGGTCTGCTGCGCCCAGCGGATAAATTGCGATATCGAATTTATCGCCCTTCACATCAGTCAGCGCTGATTTGTAGTAACCCCGATGCAGCGACAAGCCGCCTTTCCGGGTGCCGACATACAGGGCCTTATCCCCTTTAGTCTCAAGTACATGCCTGGCAGTGATGAGAAAGCTTTCACCGCCCATCTCCAGAAAAGAGCAGGACCCCACCTGCACCTGCTTCTTGTTCCTCTCGGCAAAAATTGGCTTGCACAGCGCGAATGCCACATCGGCAACCTTGATATCCATTTCCCTGCATTCCTGTTGGCATGTGTAGTTGCACAGCGGCCGCCGCTAATGCGCGCAACCCCTGAAGAACAATGGCGCGAAGCTTAAGGGAACCCGGGCATCCGAGGCTAATGGTAATTGCTCTTTTATGTCATCGATTCTCATCCACTCTTGCGCTCCGCAAGGCGGTGGCAACTCGCTAACTCCACGCCTGCAATCCAGGCTAACCTGCGCCACCTGACTCATTCGCCCCACCACGGAAGGAACACCCATGACCCGCGCCATCACCCTTATCTGCGACAACTTTGCCGACTGGGAAACCGCCCTGCTCAACGCCACCGGCCGTGCCTACTACGGCTTCGACTGTCGCTACGCCAGCCCCCAGGGCCTTGCGGTGACCTCCATGGGCGGCCTGCGGGTAACCCCGGACCTGGCCCTGGAAGAGATCCGTCTGGAACAGGTGGACTTGCTGCTGGTGTGCGGCGGCACCACCTGGCAAAGCGACCAGGCGCCGGATATCCGAGGCCTGCTGCAAGCGGCCAGGGAGCGCAATATCGTGATCGCCGGCATCTGCGACGGCACCCGGGAACTGGCTCGGGCCGGGCTGCTGGACCATGTGCGCCACACCTCCAACTCAGCGGCCAACCTGCTGGCGCTGAACTACGCCGGCGCCGCGCACTACCAGGATGTGCCCTATGCCGTGGCAGACCAGCGGGTGGTCACCGCACCCGGCAGCGCCCCGGTGAGTTTCATGCAGCAGGTGCTGGCGGCCCTGGGCATCGACGACGACAACCTCAAGGCCTATATCGAACTGCATGCAGCCGAGCATCGCCAGGCGCGTTCGTAACGCTCAAGGCTGTTCTGCTCGGCCTTTCCAAGGCGTGTACTGCAGCTCGACGAGAAAGCTGTCGCCCACTGTTTCCGAGGCAAAGAAACCCGGCAATTGCCGAGCATCCAGCTGGGCGCAGCGGCTTTGCAAGCGCTGAACCAGCTCAGGGTCAGGCCTGAAGTCGGCGGCTCTCTCGGGGATTGCGGTCAACTGCACCTGACAACCCTGCACCTGGCCCTGGGCGTTGGCCGTGCCCTGGACCCGCGCCTGGCCAATGCTCTCGAGGCGTTCCTCGGCGAAGAGTCGGCGCCAGATGAACGCCTCCCTGGCGTTGTATTCGCGCACCGTTTCGCGAACTTTCTGCGCCTCGGGCGGCAATCGGCCGGGGCGACTGAAGACCAGCGCAACCCGCACATCCAGGGGCTCTTGCGAAGCGCCGGAAAATAGCTCCGGCGCCGCGCGGGGAAACACCGTATCCCAGCAGATTCTCTGCACCACGGACGCCAGCAGGCGGTTGTCCGGATAGTTCTGCACAGGGTATTGAGCCAGGGCCTCGGTGCTGCAACCGACCAGCTCATTACGCCGGTTGATCAGCGCATGCAGCGTCAGGCCACCGGCCCAGCCATCGAGATTGACCCGACGCACCTGCTGATTCAGCACCTGACTCACGGCGTCGACATATTGATGGTGCCGGCGCTGCTCCGGCGACTCTGGGGGCGTGCTCCGGCAACCGGCCACAAGCGTCACACCTAGCAGCAATGCGCCTAGGGTGTAACGTGCCGGGCAGGTCGAGAATGGGTAGCGCACGGTTCGCTCCATGAAAATGCATCAGCCCCGGCTCCGGCAACAGGTCGCCTGATCCAGGGGCTGGCAGCATATAGGGCCGTGCGGGCACTCACCAAATTTTCTGCGCGGCCAGCTGATCAGCCATCGCCTGCACCACTGAAACCTTGCACAGACACGATGACAGGAGACAGGCCCGCGCATCCTGCCCGGCGGCGACATGCACCATCAGCACCTGGCGTTTCTGCAGTGGGCCGCGGCCTATGACAGTGGCGCCTGTGCCGGTCGCAACCGACCGCGGCACCGCGCCTGGTTGGCGCAATTGCAGCAGCCCTGGGCCGGCCTCGATGGCAGCCAAACCCTGGATGAGCTGTTGAACCGGGCCCTGCTGCTGATCGGCAGGCAACCCTGATCAGAAAGGGCTGATGGACACAGCCCGCAAACGACTTGAATGCTGTTTGCCACTCAGGTCAGCACAGCGGCCATCGCCCAGGCAAAACACCCCAGCACCAAGGCCATTCCCACCATATAAACCGCCAACGCACGACCCACAGCAGCACTCCACAAAACCGGCGAACAAAAATGCGCCCGACCTTGCGGAGCGGGCGCTGGCCACTATTTTAACAGCATGCGACATGATTTTGACACGCACACCTGATTGGGTTTTTTACCCAGCCGACCAATGGCAATAGCGTCAATTTAACGACGAAAAATCAAGCGCCCGCTTGATCCATCCTCGCGGCCTGCAGATGCCTGCGGCCCATCGGCCCTGATCAAGGCTGACCAGGCGCTGTAACAGTCCAGGCACAGCGACAAGGATCGCTATATTTTCCATCCAGCCGGCTGAACCCGCTTTCGCCGGCAAGCCGGCTCCTACAACAGCGCAGCCCTACAACCACCGTGGGAGCTGGCTTGCCAGCGAAGAGGCCCGCCAGTCAGGCAAGCCTTGGCGGCGACAACAGCACCTGGGTCACCCGGCGCTCTGCCACCGCCTTGACCTCAAGGTCCCAGCCCTCCCACTGCAGGCGGTCACCCTTGACCGGCAGCCGGTCCAGCAGGCTCATCACCAGGCCGGCCAGGGTCTGGTAATCCTCGGTGGGCGCAGCGGCAAAACCAGTGCGCTGGCGGACCTGGGGCAGGTTCAAGGCACCATTGACCAAGAACCCAGCCGCCAACTCCTGCACATCCGGGCCGACGACCTCGCTGGCATCCGGCAGCTCGCCGGCAATCGACTCAAGAATGTCGGTCATGCTCAGGATGCCCATGAAATCGCCGAATTCGTTGATCACAAAGGCAATGTGGGTCGAGGCCTGGCGCATCTGCTCCAGGGCATTGAGGATCGAGAAGCTGTCCAGCAAGTTGAGGGTCTTGCGGGCCAGGTGCTCGAGGTTCGGCTCGTTGCCCGCCAGGTACTCCTTGAGCAATTCCTTCTTGTGCACGAAGCCCAGGGGCTCATCCACCACACCATTGCGAATCAGCGGCAGGCGCGAGTAGGACGAATGCATCAGCTTGGTACGAATGCTCTGCGGGTCATCCGCCAGATCGATGCAATCGACCTCGGCGCGCACCGTCATCAACGTGCGGATCGGCCGCTGTGCCAGCTGCAAGACGCCACTGATCATCACCCGCTCACGACGGTCGAACAGTTCGCTGTCGGGGGCATCGGCGTCTTCCAGCAAGTCGGCGATCTCCTCGCCCACCTCTTCCGCCGCCAGCTTGCGCCCACCCAGCAGGCGCATCACCGCATAGGCCGTACGCTCGCGCAGAGGGCGCAGGCCCTGCATGGATTTCTTGCGCCGGGCACGGGCGATCTGGTTGAACACCTCGATCAGGATCGAGAAGCCGATGGCCGCGTACAGGTAGCCCTTGGGAATATGGAAACCCAGGCCTTCGGCGGTCAGGCTGAAACCGATCATCATCAAGAAGCCCAGGCACAGCATGATCACGGTCGGGTGTGCGTTGACGAAACGAGTCAGCGGCTTGCTGGCGACAATCATCACCCCGATGGACACCACCACCGCGATCATCATCACCGACAAATGCTCCACCATGCCCACGGCCGTGATCACCGCGTCCAGGGAGAACACTGCGTCGAGCACCACGATCTGCGCCACGATCGGCCAGAACAGTGCATAGCTGGCGCTGCCGGCGCGCTGGCTGACATGGCCTTCCAGGCGCTCATGCAATTCCATGGTGGCCTTGAACAGCAGGAACACGCCGCCGAACAGCATGATCAGGTCGCGGCCCGAGAAGCTCTTGTCGAACACCTCGAACAGCGGCTGGGTCAGGGTCACCATCCACGAAATGCTGGCCAGCAGGCCCAGGCGCATCAGCAAGGCCAGGGACAAGCCGATCAAGCGTGCGCGGTCACGCTGCTCGGGTGGCAGCTTGTCGGCAAGGATGGCGATAAACACCAGGTTGTCGATGCCCAGCACCAGCTCCAGGACAATCAGGGTCAAAAGGCCAAGCCAGGCCGTGGGGTCTGCGATCCATTCCATAACGACGACTCAAGTACTCCGGAAAATCAAACGGCCAGGCGCAGCGCAGCGCCAAGGTGCAGGGATTGCGAAACCTTGGATACGGGCGGGTAAAGGCAGGGGCTGGCAAGGGCCAGGGAAGTGCAACCGGGAGCATGGCTGCCTGAGCGTCTGTGGCTCAGAGCCGCCGGATGGCGCGAGAAGTCTTGGGGAAAAGCGCGGAAGGAGCGACGACTGGGGGGCTCCGAGAGAGTGTTCATGCAAGTCCTGAAGGAAAAAACGGACTTGGAGATTACAGCCGCGCGGGCTTTTTTCCCCAACGGGAAATCATTACAAAATTTTATTCACGGCGGCGGCGGTACTCCCGGCGCACCTGCTCGATATAGCGCACCACCGCCGGTGCCTGTTCGAAACGCCGGTGGATCAACGACAACCAGGAGCTCGCGGCACTGCCGCCAATTGGCCGATACAGCACATGGGGCAGGCTCACATGCCCCACCACCGACTCCGGTACCACCGCCACGCCCTGCCCCAGGGACACCAGCGCCAGCACCGCCACCAGGCCCCCGGGCTGGGGCCCAAGCTTGGGCGCATAGGCTCCCTGGGCCGCCACCTGCAAGGTGCCGCTGATCTGCTCCGGCAGAATGAAAGTCTCGTTGAGCAGGTGCTCGGAGGCGATCTGCGGCAGGCGACACAACCAGGACTCGGCCGAGAGCGCCAGGACGAAACCCTCGGCATCCAGGCGAATCGCCTCCACCCCTTCCGGCAGGGTCATGGGCGAGCGGATGTAGCCGACATCCAGGCGCCCGTCGGCGATCCGTGCCGGCAGGGTCGCCATGGGGCATTCGCGCACATTGAGGCTGACGTCCGGGCAGTCGCGGGCAAAGGCCTGCACCTGCTTTTGCAACAGCCCCGAATACACCGCCGAGGCCACGTAGCCCAGCTCGATATGGCCGATCTCGCCACGCCCGGCGCGCTGCGCATTGCGCTGGGCAAACTCGAACTGGCGCACCGTGGCCTCGGCTTCCAGCAGCAGGGTGGCACCGGCCTCGGTCAGGCTCACTTCGCGTTGCTGGCGCAGGAACAGCCGGGTGCCCAGGGCCTTCTCCATGTCCTGGATCTGCCGGCTCAGGGTGGGCGGGGCAATGCCCAATTGCTCGGCGGCCCGGGTGAAGTTGCGCTGCCGGGCCACCGCCAGGAAGTAACGAAAGTGACGAATTTCCATAAATTGTATTAGCTCAAAGGTAATGAACTGGCCGCCAGGGGCTAACAAAGACCCTCAACGGCCAGGATAAGCTGGGCGGACCTTTACAGTAGAGAGCCCGTGCCATGCGCGTCAAACCCCTGTTTCTGGCAATAATCACCGGCTGCAAACTGCAAGGCGCCCTGGCCTCGAACCTCCAGGCCAGGATTGCGCAAAAAGCAACACTCACCCTGGACACCCCCCAGAGCCTGCTCAAGACGGCCCAGGCAATCGACCCCCTCAACGGGCGGAGCGCACCATGAGCCATCCGAACAACCCACGCCTGACCCTGTTGACCGCCTCCGGGGTCTGCTCGCTGATCGTCCTCGACACCAATATCGTCGCCGTGGCCCTGCCAAGCATCGCTCGCGACCTGGGGGCCAACTTCGCCGATATCGAATGGGTGGTCAGCGCCTACATGCTGGCCTTCGCCGCCCTGCTGTTGCCGGCGGGCAGCCTGGCCGACCGCTTCGGTCGCAAGAAAACCCTGCTCTGCGGCCTCGGGCTGTTCATCCTCGCCTCCCTGGGTTGCGGTGCCGCGCCCAGTGCCTTGCTGCTGGACCTGGCCCGGGCGCTCAAGGGCGTGGGCGCAGCCTTGCTGCTGACTTCGGCCCTGGCCTCCATCGGCCATACCTTCCATGACGAGGTGGAGCGGGCCAAGGCCTGGGCCTTCTGGGGTGCCTGCATGGGCCTGGCGATGACCGCCGCGCCCACCGTCGGCGGGCTGCTCACCGAGTACCTGGGCTGGCGCTGGATCTTCTACTTCAACCTGCCGGTGGGCGCGCTGCTGCTGTGGTGCGTACTGCGCCATGTACCCGAATCCCGCGATACCCAGGCAGCGCGCCTCGACCCTTGGGGCAGCCTGGCCTTCAGTGGCGCCCTGCTGTGCCTGATCTGGGGCCTGATCGAGGCCAATCGGATCGGCTGGAGCCATCCGGGCACCACCGCCCGGCTGCTGGCGGGACTCGCCTTGCTGGGGCTGTTCGTGGTGGTGGAGCGCGTGCAGAGCCGGCCCATGGTGGACCTGCAACTGTTCCGCCATCCACGCTTTATCGGCGCCCTGCTGGGCATGTTCGCCTACGCCGGCTGCGCCCAGGTGATGATGACCCTGCTGCCCTTCTACCTGCAGAACGGCCTGGGCTTCAGCGCCATCGCCTCCGGCCTGGGCATGCTGCCCTTCGCCCTGACCATGCTCATCTGCCCGAGGATCGGCGCCCGCCTGAGCGCTCGCTACGCCCCGGCCACATTGATGGCCGCCGGGTTGACCCTGGTGGGCTGCGGCAACCTGCTCAGCGCCTGGGCGCTGCACCTGGGTGGCTACCTGAGCTTCGCCCTGGCCATTGCCGTGACCGGCGCCGGGGCCGGGCTGCTCAATGGCGACACGCAGAAAAACATCATGGCTTGCGTGCCCCGGGAGCGCACCGGCATGGCCTCGGGCATGAGCACCACCATGCGTTTCAGCGCCATCATGCTGGCCATCGGGGTGTTCGGTGCCCTGCTGGGCAGCCATAGCCTGCAACGGCTGCAACACAGCCTGCAGCAGCTGCCCTGGCGGGGACGGGCGCCGGAAATCGCCTCGCGGGTGGTGGCCGGCGACATGCAGGGAGCCCTGGCCGGCCTGCCGGAATCGGCTCGGGCGGTGGTCGAACCCTTGGCGCAGCAAGCCTTTGTCAGTGGCTTCGGCCTGGTGCTGACGGTGGCCGGCCTCCTCGCCCTGCTGGGCGCCCTGGTGGTGGGCCGACTGATGCGCAACCCGCTGCCCCAGGCCCAGGGCCTGCAGCTCAAGCCCCAGTAAAACGCCACGCCACAGCCTTGCAAAGGTTCCAGGCCGTTACCGCAACCGGTAGCGGCCTGGCGTTTGCAAATTCATAACAATCAGCCAATTGCCCGCCCCTGTGGCGAGCGACTAACGTGCGCCAACCATTGCCGCGACGAGGTGCAGATGAAGGGTTCGACTGTGATAGTGGTGGGCGCCGGCATAGTCGGTGCCTCCATTGCCTACCACCTGGCCCGCCAGGGCGCGCAGGTGACGCTGCTGGAGCAAGGCACCGCCGCCTGCGGCGTCACCGGCCATTCATTTGCCTGGATCAACCTCGCCGACGAGTTGCCCGCCGCCATGCAACCGCTGCGCCGACAGGCCCTGGTGGACTACTGGCGCCTGCAGGAAGAACTGCCGGCCTTGTCGATCAACTGGTCCGGGGCACTGTCCTACACTGAGGCCACCCTGGAAGGCGCCAACGCCCAGGGTGCACAGGACAGCCCATCGGTCCGCTGGCTCGAGCGGGCTCAGGTCGCCCAACTGGAACCCAACTTGAACCCGGTACCGGAACGGGCCCGCTATGCCCACGCCGAGGGCTGCCTCGACCCGGTGGCCGCGACCCGGGTGCTGCTCGACGGCGCCCGGGCCCATGGCGCCCAGGTGCGGGAAGGCACCCCGGTACTGAGCCTGCGCCATGACGGCCAGCGGCTGCTCGGGGTGAATACCCCGGCCGGCCCCTGCCATGCCGATTGGGTGGTGCTGGCCGCCGGTTGCGCCACACCGGCGCTGCTGGCGCCCCTGGGCCTTGTGCTGCCGGTGCAGGCCTCGCCGTCGATCCTGATCCGCATCGACGCTCCGCCAGGTTTGGTCAAGACCCTGATTTCCAGCAACCAGATGGAGATTCGCGAAGCCGCGGATGGCAGCCTGCTGATGGCCGAGGACTTTATCGCCGAGGCCGGCCCACAGGGGCCGCACGCCCTGGCGCAACAGGCGCTGGCCACCGTACAGCAAAGCCTGCGTGGAGCGGCGGGCGCGACCTTGCGCAGCGTGGAGGTGGGCCAGCGGCCAATGCCGCAAGACCAGTTGCCGATCATTGGCCCAAGCGCCACCTGCCCGGGCCTGTACCTGGCGGTGATGCACTCCGGGGTGACCCTGGCGGCCAGCGTCGGCCGGCTGGTCAGCCAGGAGTTGCTGCACGGGCAATCCCGCAGTGAGCTTGCGCCCTGCCGCCCGGCACGCTTCGACTGAACCTCGGTGCCTGGGCAGGCAAGGTTTACCGGGTCATTCATCAGCGCGCCCTAGGCCTGCGGGTAAGTGCCCGGCAATAAAATGCGCTGATCCAGTTGCCGCACATCGATGTGCCCGCACAGTGCCAGGGTCAGGTCCATTTCGGTGGCGATGATTTCCAGCGCCTTGGCCACTCCAGCCTCGCCCAGCGCTCCCAGGCCATACAGATGGGCGCGCCCGAGCATCACCCCGCGGGCGCCCAGGGCCAGCGACTTGATGACGTCCTGGCCGCTGCGGATGCCGCTGTCGAGCCAGACTTCGATCCCCTCGCCGACCGCCTCGACAATCGCCGGCAACATGCGAATGCTCGAGGGCGCACCGTCCAGCTGGCGCCCGCCGTGGTTGCTGACCACCAGGGCATCGGCGCCGCTGGCCAGCGCCAGGCGCGCATCCTCGACATCCAGGATGCCCTTGAGAATCAGCTTGCCGCCCCAGCGTTCCTTGATCCATTGAATGTCGTCCCAGCACAGGCTGGGGTCGAATTGCTGGTAGGTCCACTCAGCCAGTTGCCCCATGTCATCCACGCCCCTGACATGCCCCATGATGTTGCCGAAGTGGCGCCGGCGCGTACCGAGCATGCCTTTGATCCAGCGTGGCTTGCCCAGGATGTTCAACAGGCTGGAAGGCGTCAGCCGGGGTGGAATGCTCAGGCCGTTCTTCAGGTCCTTGTGGCGCTGGCCGCTCAGTTGCAGATCCAGGGTCAGTACCAGGGCGTCGCAGCTGGCAGCCTTGGCTCGGTCGATCAGGCTGGCGACAAAGCCGCGATCACGCATGACATACAGCTGGAACCAGAACGGTGCGGCAATGGCCTGGGCAATGTCCTCCAGGGAACAGATGCTCACCGTCGACAGGGTGTAGCGAATGCCCGCGGCGGTGGCGGCGCGGGCGGCAAGGATCTCGCCGTCGGCATGGATCATGCCGGCCAGGCCGGTGGGCGCTATGGCCAGCGGCATGGCCATGTCCATGCCCAGCAGCCGGGTAGCGAGCGAGCGCTGCTCGATATTGCGCGCGACCCGCTGGCGCAGCTTGATGTGATTGAAGTCGGCCTGGTTGGCCTGGTAGGTGCTCTCGCTCCAGGAGCCGCCATCGACATAGTCGTAGAACATTCGCGGCACCCGCCGCCGGGCCATGACACGCAGGTCTTCGATGCAGGTGATGATGGGCATGGTGGTGCTCCCGATGGCGATTCAGCGCGAGACTAACCTCCTTGCTGGAGTGCCACCGGGAAATGATTTCGCACCTGTCGGGCGTAATTTTCCTACAACGAAAATCGCAATCGCGACTCTGCCTCCTGCACCGCTTCATTACAGATCCGCGTCAGCCAGGTGCTGAAGGCCTGTGCCGCCGACGACGCCTGCCGAACCTGCAGTTGATAGTGAAACGAGGGCTCGCTGCGCACTTCGCCAATCGCCACCAGTTGCCCATCGTCGAGCCACGCCTGGGCCAGGGAGGGCCGTGCCAGCACCACCCCCTGGGCCTTGGCGGCAGCCCCGAGCATCATTCCCAGGTCCAGCAGGGCCGGGCCCTGAGCGGGTTCGGCGAGCGCCAGGCCGGCTTGCCGGAACCACGGCCGCCAGGGTTCCAGGGGCGAGCGCAGCAACGGCAGGCGGGCAAAATCCCGCACCGGGTCCAGGCCCGGATAACGCGCCAGCAAGGCCGGTGCGGCCATGGGTTGCAAGCGTTCGTCGAGCAGCCGCCGAGCCGGCTCGACCTCGGCGCTGTCGCCACTGACCAGCACGTCGCAGGCCCCACCCTCGACGCCGCCCATGGGCGCGCTGAGTTGGACCTGCAAGTCGACGTCCGGGTGGGCCTGGCTGTGCTCCTGCAGGCGCGGGATGAGGATCTGCCGGGCGAAGGTCGGCGGGCAACTCACGCTCAGGTGCTGCTGGCGCTGCACGGGACGCTGATGCCCGGGGATCGCCAGCAACTGCGCGAGGATGGGGGTGATCTGCTCCAGGTAGACCTGCCCCTGCAGCGTCAGCACCAGGGCCCCGCCCTGGCGCTCGAACAAGGTCACGCCCAGCCGCTGTTCCAGGCCGGCAATCCGCTTGCGCAGGGCGCTGCCGGTCAGTGCCAGGGCGTCGGCCGCGCGCTCGGCACTCTGCCACTGTACAGCGGCCTGGAAGGCCAGCAGGGCATCCAGGGAAGGCAGACGGTAATCACTGAAGTTGTGCATGGATGAACTCCTGTTCGGGCCCGAAGCAGGCTTCGGGCACAGCGTCTGATACAGGGTTGGGCCAGGGTTTCGATCTTACCCGGCCTGCTGGCACCAGGGCGGGGGGCCTTTCAAATGCAGCGGGAAAAACTGTCCCATCGGCCGCGCCTTTTATTCCTCACCGGCCTTTGCCGTGCTCGGTAGGATCGTTCTCGCGATCTTGAAAATAACAACAAGAAGGAAGACCAGCCATGCACAAAATCGTTAAACCAGTTGTCACCACCCTGGCGCTGCTCTGCCCCCTTGCCCAGGCCGATTCCCTGACCGTCATTTCCGTGGGCGGCCTGAACAAGCAAGCCCAGCAGCAGGCGTTCTACACCCCCTTCGAGCAACAACACTCGATTGCCATCAACGCCGGCGAATACAACGGCGAACTGGGCAAGATCAAGGCCATGGTGGAGACCGGGAGCGTGGCCTGGGACGTGGTCGAAGTCGACCATGCCGATATCCAGCGCGGCTGTGACGAGGGCCTGTTCGAACAACTGCCGGCACTGCCCGGCGTGACCCCCGGCGAGTTTGTCGAGGGCGCCCTGAGCGAATGCGGTGTGGGCATTTTCATCTGGTCCACCGCGCTGGTGTTCAACCCCAAGGCCGTGCCCAAGGCCCCCACGGGCTGGGCAGACCTCTGGGACCTGGCCACCTTCCCCGGCAAGCGCGCCCTGCACAAAGGCGCAAAGCTGACCCTGGAAATCGCCCTGATGGCCGACGGCGTACCACGCGAGCAGGTGTACCAGGTGCTGCGCGAGTCCGATGGCGTGGACCGTGCCTTTCGCAAGCTGGACCAGATCAAGCAACAGATCCAGTGGTGGGAATCGGGGTCCCAGCCCTTGCAGTGGCTGGCGGCTGGGGATGTCAGCATGACCTCGGTCTATACCGCCCGGGCCATCAGCGCGCAAAAGGCCGGTTATGACTTCCCCCTGGTGTGGAACGGCAGCCTCTACGACATGGACAGCTGGGGCATCGTCAAGGGCAGCCCGAACCTGGCGGCGGCCCTGAAGTTCATCGCCTTTGCCAGTTTGCCGGCGCAGCAGCGAGTGTTCGCCGAGATCATGCACAACGGCCCGACCCACAAGGCGACGCTGGCGCTGATCGCCCCCCAGATCCAGCTCGATTTCCCCACCGCCCCGCAGAACATGGGCAAGGCATTGAAGGTTGACAGCGAATTCTGGATCGACCACGGGCATGAGCTGGAGGAACGCTTCAACGCCTGGGCCGCGCGCTAGGGATGCCCGCCCGGCGGCGAGCCGGGCACTGCACGCTGCGCAGGCTGGGGTAGGGAGCCTGTTTGGGCGGGCCATCTAAAGAGTTCGTAAAGACTGCCCGCTCCCTCTCCCCGGGCCCCGGCAGATGCGCTTCAATTGCCTGCAAGCCAGGCCCGAAACTTCCGGAGAAGCCCATGAGCAGAGTCGCCCGCTACCTGCAGGTCGAAGATATCCTCCTGGCGGTCAACGTCTCGAGCAAACAACGGCTGTTCGAACAGGTCGGCCAGCACCTGCAAGAAACCCGGCAACTGCCGGCCGACTGGGTCAGCGCCAGCCTGTGGCGCCGCGAACAGGCCGCCAGCACCGCCATCGGCGATGGCGTGGCGGTGCCCCATGCACGGCTCGCCGAGCTCGATCACATCCATGCCCTGTACCTGCGCCCGCAAAGCCCCATGGCCTTCGCCGCCCCCGACCAGCAGCCAGTGAGCGATATCCTGGTGCTGCTGGTGCCCACACCCGCCGATCAACAGCACCTGGACCTGCTGGCGGACAGCGCCCGGCTGTTCGGCAACCCGCGCTTTCGCCAGGCCCTGCACCTGTGCCGTGAGCCGCAGCAGGTCAAGCTGCTGTTCGACCTGTGGTAGCACCCGCAGTGTCTGCGCCGGTGCACGGCGCATGCGAGTCGGCGCCTGGATAGTCCCAGGGCACCGATCAGCAACCCACGCAAGATTTACTCTATTGGCGGTTAGTCAAGCCATCCATTAACGTTCAGAACACCTGCGGCCAAGTCGCCGCAGGCGGCGCTGTCCCGCAGTCGCGCCAGATCCATATTCGCGTTGATGCATCCCACGGATCGATCAATCAGAGAGAATATGAACGAGTACCAGCAGCCGTTTGCATCGACTGGCGGCAGGCCGTCGTACCACCATGGCCGCGCGGGTCGAGCATGTTTTCAGCCCATTTTCCTTCGGCGACTGCTGCCGACTGCCCCGTTGATATGCCTCGCCTTGCTCGCCGGTTGCGCCGTGGGCCCAGACTTCAGTCGCCCGCCACTTGCGCCGAATGCCGACTACAGCGCTCAGCCCCTGCCCGCCCGCAGCGCCTCGGCACCGATCGACAGCGCTGGCGCGGCGCAGCGGCTGGTGGCCGGCATGGATATTCCCGGGCAATGGTGGACCCTGTTCCGCTCCCCGGCACTCGATGCCCTGGTGCAGGAAGCATTGCGGGCCAACCCCGATATCGACGCGGCCCAGGCCGCCTTGCGCCAGGCCAATGAACTGCTGTACGCCGAGCAGGCGTCGCTGTTTCCCACCTTGAGTGCCTCGGCGTCCAAGACCCGGCAGAAAGGCTCCGGTGCCAGCGCCCTGGGCGGTGCCGGTGCTGCGGCCGGCGGTTCCTCAGGGCAGATTTTCACGGTCAATTCGGCGTCCCTGAGCCTGTCCTATGCCCCCGACGTGTTTGGCGGCAATCGGCGGCAGATCGAGGCCAGCGGCGCCCAGGCCGACTACCAGCGCTTTCAGTTGGAGGCCACCTACCTGGCCCTGAGCACCAATGTGGTGAACACCGCCATCAGCCTCGCTGCGCTGGAAGACCAGATCGCCGCGACCGACAGCCTGATTCGCCTGCAGCAGGACCAGCTCGAATTGCTGCAGGCACAGCGCAGCCTCGGGGCCCTGGGCGACAGCGAAGTGCTGACCCAGCAAGCCAGCCTGGCGCAGACCCGGGCCAGCCTGCCGCCCTTGCGCAAGCAGCTGGCGCAGACCCGCAACCAGCTGCAGGCCTACCTGGGGCGCTTCCCCAGCCAGGACCGTGGCGAAACATTCCAGCTGGCCTCCCTGCACCTGCCCGAGGAACTGCCCCTGAGCCTGCCTTCGACACTGGTGGAACAGCGGCCCGATGTGCGCTCCGCCGAAGCCCAGCTGCATCAGGCCAGCGCCGAGATCGGCGTGGCCATCGCCAATCAGTTGCCCCAGTTCAGCATCACTGCGGCCCTGGGTTCCACGGCGCTGGCGGGCAGCAAACTGTTTTCCTCGGGCACCGGGGTCTGGAGCCTGGCCGGCTCGATCGCCCAGCCACTGTTCGACGCCGGGGCCCTGGAGCACCGCAAGCGCGCTGCCGTGGCGGCTTACGAGCAGGCCGCGGCGCGCTATCGCGGCACCGTGCTCGGCGCCTTCCAGGATGTGGCCAACGCCCTGCGGGCCTTGCAGGCCGACGCCGAGACCCTGGCCCAGCAAGTGGCCGCGGAAACCGCCGCGCGCCAGAGCCTGGAACTGGCCCAGGCGCAATACCGCCTGGGGGCGGTGGGCTACCTCAACCTGCTGACCGCGCAGCAGGCCTACCAGAATGCGGTTCTCGGCCGGGTCCGGGCCCAGGCCGCGCGCTACAGCGACAGCAGCGCGCTGTTCATGGCCCTGGGCGGTGGCTGGTGGCAACGCCAGGACGTCGACCCCGCCAGCCAAGGCCACCCCGACCGCTTTGGTTTGCCATCGCTCGACGAGATGTACCCCAAGCGCCACGACGCGCCCGCCGGGACGACCTCCCGCCCTGCCCCCTTGCCTTGAGTGAGATCCACCATGGCCGACCTTGATTCCGGTTCCTCCACTGCCCACCCTGCCGCGGCCCCACAAGCGCCGCGCAAGCGCCGGCTGCTGCGGCCCACGCTGATCATGCTGGCGGTGGTGCTGCTGATCGTGGCACTGATCGGCGGGGTCAAGTTCGCGCAGATCTCCAAGCTGATCGCCCAGTCCAAGGTGCCGCTGCCCGCTGCCGTGGTCACCGCCAGCAAGGCCCAGTACCAGGACTGGCAGCCCAGCGTGGCCGCCGTCGGCTCGATCAAGACCGTGCGCGGCGTCGACCTCACCACCGAGGTCGGCGGCATCGTGCGCAGCATCGGCTTCAAGCCCGGTCAGGAAGTGGCCGCCGGCGACCTGCTGGTGCAGCTCAATGCCGACTCGGACATCGCCCAGTTGCGAGCCCTGGAAGCCACCGCCGCCCTCGCCGGCACCGTGCTCAAGCGCGACCGGGCGCAACTGACGATCAAGGCGGTGTCCCAGGCTCAGGTCGAGGCCGACGAAGCCGACCTCAAGGCCAAGCTGGCAGCGGCTGACCAGCAACGAGCGCTGGTGGCCAAGAAAAGCATTCGCGCGCCCTTCGCCGGGCGCATCGGCATCACCGCGATCAACCCCGGGCAATACCTCAACCCGGGCGACAAGATTGCCAGCCTGCAGACCTTCGACCCGATCTACATCGACTTCAACGTGCCCCAAGCCCAGGTGCAGCAAGTTGCCATTGGCCAGAGCGTGACGGTCAGCGCCGACGGCCTGGGGCAGCAGAGTTTCAGCGGCCGGGTCAGCAGCATCGACACCCAGTTCGACCCCAACACGCGCAATGTCACGATGGAAGCCACCATCGACAACCCCAAGCACAGCCTGGTACCGGGCATGTTCGCCCGGGCCGTGGTGGCCTCGGGCGGCAACCAGCGCTACCTGACCCTGCCGCAGACCTCGGTCACCTATAACCCCTACGGCACCACGGTGTTCATCGCCAGCGAAGGGGACGATGGCCACGGCCAGAAACGCCTGAGCGCGCAACAGACCTTTATCCAGACCGGCCCCACCCGCGGCGACCAGGTGGCGGTGCTGTCCGGGCTCAAGGAAGGCGACTTGGTCATCACCAGTGGCCAGATGAAGCTCAAGAACGGCTCGCCGGTGCAGATCGAGGAGCGTGGCGCGCCCCTCAACGATCCCGCGCCGACGCCACAAGAACACTAGGGGCGGCCATGAACTTCACCGATGCCTTTATCAAGCGCCCGGTCTGGGCGGTGGTGGTTTCGCTGTTCATCCTGATTCTCGGCCTGCGCTCGATCTTCGAGCTGCCGGTGAACCAGTGGCCGCGCACCGAGAACACCGTGGTCACCATCAGCACCTACTACTACGGCGCCGACGCGGGCACCGTGGCCGGCTTCATCACCCAGCCCCTGGAAGCCGCCATCGCCCAGGCCCAGGGCATCGACTACCTGTCGTCCAGCAGCATCACCGGGCTGTCCACCATCACCGCGACCCTGCGCCTGAACTACGACTCGAGCAAGGCGCTGACCGAGATCAACACCCAGGTCAACTCGGTGAAGAACCAGCTGCCGGCGCAGTCCCAGGAGCCGGTGCTGTCGGTGGCCGTGGGCCAGACCACCGACGCCATGTACCTGGGTTTCTACAGCGACACCCTGGCCACCAACAACATCACCGATTACCTGGTGCGGGTGGTCAAGCCCAAGCTCGACTCCCTGGAAGGCGTGCAAACCGCGGAGATCCTCGGCGGGCGCCAGTTCGCCTTGCGCGCCTGGCTCGACCCCGGCAAGCTGGCAGCGCACCACCTCACCGCCCAGGACGTGGCCACGGCGCTGGCCAGCAACAACTACCTGTCGGCCGTGGGTTCGACCAAGGGCCAGATGATCAGCGTGGATCTCACTGCCGGCACCGACCTGCACACGGTGGATGAATTCAAGCGCCTGGTGGTCAAGCACAATGGCGACGCCCTGGTGTACCTGGAAGACCTGGGCAACGTCACCCTGGGAGCGGAAAGCTACGACAGCAGCGTGGCCTTCTCCGGCAAGCGCTCGGTGTTCATCGGCATCAAGGTGGCGCCCACGGCGAATATCCTCAGTGTTGCCGGCAAAGTCCGTGAGGCCTTCCCCGAACTGCAGTCGCAACTGCCCGCCGGGGTGCGCGGCGAGATCGTCTACGACTCCACGGCCTTCATCAACACCTCGATCTTCGAAGTGGTGAAGACCCTGGCGGAAGCCATGCTCATCGTCTCGGTGGTGATCTACCTGTTCCTCGGCTCGTTCCGTGCGGTGATCGTGCCCCTGGTGGCGATCCCGCTGTCGCTGGTGGGCACCTTCTTCGTCATGTACCTGCTGGGCTACTCGATCAACCTGCTGACCCTGCTGGCCCTGGTGCTGGCCATCGGCCTGGTGGTGGACGACGCGATCATCGTGGTGGAGAACGTCGACCGGCATATCAAGGAGGAAGGCCGCGGCGTGCTGCAAGCGGCGCTGCTGGGGGCCCGGGAACTGGGTGGGCCGATCATCGCCATGACCGTGGTGCTGATCGCCGCCTACGTGCCCATCGGCTTGCGCAGCGGCCTCACCGGGGCGCTGTTCAAGGAGTTCTGTTTTTCCCTGGCGGGTGCGGTGACGGTGTCGGCGGTGATCGCCCTGACCCTGTCGCCGATGATGACCTCCAGGCTGCTCAAGAGCGGCCAGGAGGAAGGCCGCTTCGCCCAGCGCCTGGACCGCGCTTTCGACTGGCTGCGCGGACGCTATCACCGGGTGCTGGCAGCCGGGCTGGACGCCTGGCCGGTGCTGGTGGCCTTCGGTTTCCTGCTGTTTGTGCTGGTGGCCGCCAGTGGCATGACGGCCAAGAGCGAGCTGTCGCCCACCGAGGACCAGGGCCTGGTGTTCATGCAGATCAAGGGCGCGCCCACCGCCTCGCCGCAACAAATGGAGCGCATCGCCGACCAGGCCTTCCAGATCGCCAAGCAAGAGCCCGAATACCTGCAGATGTTCCAGCTCACCGGCCTGCCCTCGCTGAACCAGGGCCTGGGCGGGGTGCTGCTCAAGTCCTGGGAGGACCGCCAGCGCAGCCAGGCGCAGCTGATTCTGCAGCTGCAGCAAAAGTGGAACCAGGTGCCAGGCGCCAGCATCGCCGCCTTCCCCCTGCCCTCGCTGCCGGGGGCCCAGGGCCTGCCGGTGCAGTTCGTGATCACCACCACCGAATCGGTGGAAAACCTCTACGAAGTGGCCCAGGCAGTGCAGGCCGAGGCGCTGAAGCAGCAGTTGTTCTGGTTTTCCGACCTCGACCTCAAGCTCGACAAGCCCCAGGCCAAACTGGTGGTGGACCGGGAAAAGATCGCCGCCCTGGGCATGACCCAGGCCGATGTCGGCGCCGCGCTGTCGGCGGCCCTGGGGGGCAACTACGTGAACTACTTCGCCACCGCCGGGCGCTCCTACCGGGTGATTCCCCAGGTGCTGCAAGTGGACCGGCTGAACCCCGAGCAGATTCTCGACTACTACATCCGCACCCCGTCGGGGGCGATGATTCCGGCACGCACCGTGGCCCATATCGAGACCCGCACCGAGCCGGAATCGGTGAACCATTTCCAGCAGCTCAACTCGGCGACCCTGGCCGGGGTCAGCGGCGTGGCCCAGGGCGAATTGCTGGGGCGGCTCAAGGGCATCCTGCAACAGGTGGCGCCGTCCGGTTATGCCGCCGACTACGCCGGTGAGTCACGGCAGTTCATCCAGGAATCCGGGGGTTTTGTCGGCCTGCTGCTGTTCTCGATCCTGATCGTCTACCTGGCCCTGGCGTTCCAGTTCGAAAGCTACCGCGACCCGGTGGTGATCCTGTTCTCGGTGCCGCCCGCCCTGTTCGGCGCCCTGGCCTTTATCACCATGGGTTTCGCCTCGATCAACGTCTACACCCAGGTCGGCCTGGTGACGCTGCTGGGGCTGATCACCAAGCACGGGATTCTGATCGTGCAGTTCGCCAACCAGTTGCAACTGGCCGGGCACAGCAAGCGCGAGGCCATCGAGGAAGCCGCGGCGGTACGCCTGCGGCCGATCCTGATGACCACCGCGGCCATGGTGCTGGGGGTGGTGCCGCTGGTCTGGGCCTCCGGCGCGGGTGCCGCGGGGCGTCACGACATGGGCCTGGTGATTTTCTCCGGGTTGTCCATCGGCACCCTGCTGACCCTGTTCATGGTGCCGGCCATGTACCTGTTTATTGGCACCAACCACCAGGCCACGGCGCCCCAGGCGCAGGAAGGCCTGGAGGCGTCCCGCGGCCATTGATGCGGCCGCGAGACTCAGCAACGGGGCTCGGGCCGGCACGCCGGGAATCACGAGCGAAACCTTGATCAGCGCCGTGGCGCGGTGAAACAACCAGGTCATCTTGCCGGGCTATCCTCGAGCCTTGGCTGCCCATTGGGCAGGCATCAATCGCCCGGGCGGTACAGCTTGCACCGCCTGTCACCCCTTGCTGCGGAGAACCCGGATGTTCAAGCCAGCCTTGCCGTACTGCCTCATGCTCTGCAGTTGTTTACTGATGGCCAGCCCAGCCAATGCCGACTCCTTCGCCGGTGGCGAGGGCTGGGGCAAGGTGGTGCAGATCATGCTGGCCGTGGGTTCCTGCCAGAACCGCCTGCAAGCCTCCGCACGCGCGGCTTGCTTCAAGCGCAACAGTCAGCAGGCCTGCCAATTCGCCGCAGAGGGCATGGAGAAGGAGAACTGCATAAAGGAGTACTCGGGCTATTCCCTGCAAGCCGCCACAGCGCACTCATCACGCACTGCGGGCTTGATCACGCCCCTGGCCCTGCAGCAGCGCGCGCAGCCGCTTGCGCCCGAGGCGAAGGCCGCGCCCGCTGACGAGCTGGATTCCAAGCTGCAGATATTCCTCAACGCTAATCCGCCTCCGGCCCCTTGAGCCGGCCACTACTGCGTCACCACTTTCTTGAAGCGCAGATGGCGCGCCACGCTGCTGGTCAGCACCGTGGCGTCCTCCTCGAAGCGGATCACCCCCAGGTTGCCAGCGCGAAAGCGTTCCGCGGTCAGCGCCTGCATGGGGTAACTGTGCTGGCCGATACGCACATAGAGCTTGCCCTGGCGCGGGTAGACCTTGAGCTGCCCGGGGCTGGTTTCCAGGGCATAGAGGCCGACATAGCGGCGAATATCCTGTGGTTTCCAGGGCTGGGCCAAGGTGTAGGTGGAGGCCGGGTTGGTGGCGGCTATGCGGCCATCCACAGTCGCCGCCACATACAGCGGCGTGCCGTCGTCGTCCGCCGCCAGCAGTTGCTCGCTCTGGCGGTACAGGGGCAGTTGGTCGAGGAAGGTGTCGAGGACATAGTCCTTGCCGCTGCGCTGCAGCTGGAATTCATGCCCGGCATCATCCACATAGGTGCCGGCCACCAGGGTGCTCAACGGGGCCTTGGGCTGTGCCTTGATGCTCGGCGGCGCAGGAGGAATCTGCGGATCCACCTGCGGTTCGGGCGAGCCCAGCCAGGCATCCAGCAAACGGTGCCCGCGCACCGAGGCCTGGCCTTGCGAGCTATTGCACAGCACCGCGGTGGCCAGATCCAGCTTCGGGTACCAGGCCACATCGGTGCTGTAGCCGGCCCAACTGCCACTGTGGGACACCTCCTGCAAGCCACGATAGCTGCGGTTGGCCAGGCCCATGGCGTAATAGCCGGGGTCGCCGTCGTTCAGCGCGTCGCTCTGGCGCATCTTCGCCGCCAGCACCTTGCCCCCCACCCGCCCGGTGTGCAGGTTGCGCAGCCAGCGCATCAGGTCCGCCACATTGCTGTGCACCTGGCCGTCGCCGGTCTGCTCCCAGCGCACATCAGTGGCGACATAGGCCTGGGTCTGCTCGTTCTGCTCATAGCCCCGGGCCAGGTTGGCCAGCTGCAGCGGGTAGCGGTCCTGGATGCTCGAACGGTTCATGTCCAGAGGCTGGAAGATGCGCTGGCGGGCAAACTCCTTGAGCGGCATGCCCGAGGCCCGCTCGACAATGGTCGAGAGCAGGATATAGCCGCTGTTGCTGTAGCTGAACTCGCTGCCGGCGGGGAACATCAGGCTGTTCTGGCGCACCAGCAGATCCAGCGCCTGTTGCTGGGTAAAGGCCGCGGATGGCGCCACCCCGGCCAGTTCCGCCAGCAGCATGTAATCTTGCAGGCCCGAGGTGTGATGCAACAAGTGGCGGACCTTGATGCCCTGGGCATAGGCCGGCAATTCCGGAACAAAGCGCCGCAGCGGGTCGTCCAGCTGCAAGCGGCCCTCGGCCTCGAGCTGGAGAATGGCAAAACCGGTGAACTGCTTGGACACCGACGCCAGGTTGAACAGGGTATCGGCCTCGATCGCCCGGCCCGAGGCCAGGTCGGCGGCGCCATAGCCGGCCGACCAGATCAACTGGCCGTTGCGCATGACACCAGCGGCGCAACCGGGTTGATCGGCCTTGATATCGTCGAACACCTTGTCGAACGCCGGCAGGCTGCCGGCACTGGCCAGCGGCACGACACTCAGGGTCGAGATCAACAAGGTTGCAAACATAGAACGCATGGGGGGAATTTCCTCTGTGCACAACGACCCTTCGGGTTCATCAAGAGCGCGGCCAGTATCCCCATCGCCTGCGTTGCAATCTGTCTGCTCGCGGTAATTTTCTGTGAATAAACGTGCAGGAGTGTGAGAGACGCGCAAGCCGCCCCATCAGCACCGCAATTACCGCTATGATCGGCCCCCAGACAGCGCCCCTGCGCATCCCGCGCAGCGCCCCAGCCGGCAGAATCCGCCATGCATCTGCTTTACCCCAGCGACCCCTTCGACCCGAAACGCCCAGACGAGCAGTACCTCGAAGAATACGAGGCGGTACTGGCCGCCGGGCTCAGGGCTTCGCTGTTCAGTTTCGAAGACTTCGAAAGCGGCAGCTTCAAGGCCCGCCCCCCCTCGAAGCCGGCCAGCAAGTGCTGTATCGCGGCTGGATGCTGACACCCGAACGCTACGCTTCCTTGCTCGAGCACCTGCAGGCCAAAGGTGCGTTGCCCATCACCACGGCAGCCCAGTACCAGCACTGCCATCACCTGCCCCAGTGGTATCCGCTGCTGGCGCGCTACACCTGCGAAACCCGGGTGCTGGCGGCCGACAGCGATTTTGTCCAGGCCCTCGCCGACCTGGATTGGCCGGGTTACTTCATCAAGGATTACGTCAAGTCGCTGAACACCGGCAGCGGCAGCCTGGTGCAGCGGCCTGAGGAAATTGCCCCGTTGGTTGAACGCATGCGCCAGTATCGCGGCCAGATCGAGGGCGGGATCTGCGTCCGCCGCGGCGAGCACTACCTGGAGGACAGCGAGCGGCGCTACTTTGTGCTCGAAGGCCGAGCTTATGCAGCAAACGGCGAGGTGCCCGCGCTAGTAGAAGAATGCGCGGCGCTGATCGACAGCCCCTTCTTCTCGGTGGATGTGGTGCAGCGGGACGACGGCGCATTGCGCCTGGTGGAACTGGGCGACGGCCAGGTCTCGGACCGCAAGGAATGGACGGCGCAAGGCTTTGCCGATCTGCTGGCCAGCGCCCGCTGAACCCCTGCCCGCCCTTCAGCGCAGCAAACGCTGCAGCCCCTTGTCGAAGGCACCTTCCAGGCCCTGCCCGCGTTCACCCGCCAGGGCCAGCGCCAGGGCGTGTCCGTGGCAGTAGTCCACCAGCAACTCGAACAGCAGCTCGGGCTCGGCATCGAAGCCGCGCACCTCAGCCAGCAAGCGCTCGCTGAAGGCCGCCAGGGAACCTTCGAACAGCTGCGGGTCGGCGAACACGCATAGGGTCAGGGCCGGATGCTGGCGCACCCGCGCCAGGTACTGGCCGAGCAAGGCCCGCACTCGCTCACGCGGTGCCAGCTGTGCCTGGGGTTCCTCCAGCGGCTGGCCATGCACCCGCTGCACCAGCAGGCGCATCAGGTTGTGCTGGTCGCCCACGTGATAAGCCACCGACATCGGGGTAATGTCCAACTGCCGGGCCAGGGCGCGAACCCCAAAGCCCTGGGCGCCGAGTTCTTCCAACAGGCTCAAGCCGGCGTCCAGCACCTGATCCAGGTGCAGCGCTTGCCCGGCAGCGGGCCGACCGCTGCGTTTGCGGGTTTCACTCATCAGCCAGCACCCGGTAGCGGCTGCTGACCAGCCCATCGGGGTATAGCCGCGATTCGACACAGCTCAGGTGCAGGTCCTGCGCGAGCGCGCCGAACAGCGGCCGGCCACTGCCGAGCAGCACCGGCACCCGGGTCAGGGTCAACTCGTCGATCAGCCCGGCCGCCAGAAAAGCCCGAATCACCGAACCGCCATCGATATAGGCCCGCTGCCAGCCCTCGCCGCGCAACTGCGCCACCAACTCCTCAGGCGCAGCGGCACAGATGCGCAGCTTGCCCTGCAGATGCTGTGGCACATCCTGCTGCGCAAGGCTGCGGCTGAGCACCACCACCGGCTTGGCGAACGGCCAGGGCTCGAACGCCAGCACGCTGTCGTAGGTGCCGCGGCCCATGACGATGCCGTCCACCGAGGCCATGAAGTCCCCGTAGCCGTAATCCTCCCCGGGCTGGCCAGCGGGCAGCCAGTCGATGGAGCCGTCGTCACGGGCGATAAAACCGTCTACCGAGGTGGCGATAAAGACCTTGCCGAATGCCATGTGCGCTGCCTCTCAAGGGAATTAACATACAACGTATGATAATTCACTTTCAGGGCGGCTTGGCAAGCGCCAATCGCCCTCTCGTGGCAGTGGCCTGGCAACCGCTCAGCGCGCCACGCCGTGGGGAATCGCCAAGCGGCTGGTGGCCTTGACCTCGCGCAGGGCCAGGCTCGACTGGATCGAGGCGATGCCCGGCTGGCGCCGCAGCACCTGTTCGACAAAATCGCTGTAGCTGTCCAGATCCCGGGCCAGTACCTGCAGCAGGTAGTCGGCATCGCCGGTGATCTTGTGGCATGACTGGACCTCGGGCAGGCGCATGATCACTGCCTCGAAATCATCCGGGGTCTGGTCCGAGTGGGTGGCGAAACGCACATGCACAAAGGCCAGGATATCCAGCCCCAACAGGCGCCGGTCGAGGTTGGCCTGGTAGTCCCTGATTACCCCTTCTTCTTCCAGGCGCTTGCGCCGTCGCCAACAGGGCGTGAGGCTCAGCGATAAACGCTCGCTGAGCTCGGCATTGGAGATGCTCGCGTCCTGTTGCAGCAGGCCGAGAATCGCCAGGTCGGTATCGTCCAGCGCCACACCTCGAGTCATTTTTTTCATAAGTCGCCACAGACAAGAAAATATTTACCCAAAAATCTACCTTCATCCAAACAGAAAGCAAAGAAATCGCCGCCGTGCCGGAACAAACTATTTGCACCGGACAACAACAATGGATGCGACCCCGATGCTTACCGTCTTCAGTGAAGCCCACCGCCTGCACCATGGCACCGAATTGAAGGATGGGGTGCTCAAGCCCTCCTTCGAGCAACCCAGCCGCGCCGACACCGTGCGCGACCGGGTGCGCCACGTGGGCCTGGGCGAGATCATCCAGCCCCGTACCTTCGATCGGTCCTGCTACGTCGCCGCCCACAGCGAGCGCTATGTGGCCTTCCTGGAAAACGCCTGGCACGAATGGAGCGCCATTGGCCGGCGCCACGATGCCCTGCCCCTGGTCTGGCCGGTGCGCGACCTGGCCAACCAGCAGGTGCCAGAATTCATCGACGGCAAGCTGGGCTTCTACGCCATGGACGCCGGCTCGCCGATCACCGCCAGCACCTGGGAGGCGGCGCGCACCAGTGCCGATATCGCCCTCACCGCCCTGGCCCTGATCGATGAAGGGCAGCCCAGCGCCTTCGCCCTGTGCCGCCCGCCAGGCCACCACGCCGCACGGGAATACATGGGCGGCTACTGCTACCTGAACAACGCCGCCATTGCCGCGCAACAGGCGATTGCCCGGGGCGCCAAGCGGGTGGCTGTGCTGGATGTGGACTTCCACCACGGCAACGGCACCCAGAACATCTTCTACGACCGTGCCGACGTGCTGTTCGTCTCCCTGCACGGCGACCCGGCGCAGTCCTACCCCTACTTCTCGGGCTTCGCCAGCGAGCGCGGCAGCGGCGCCGGCGAAGGCTGCAACCTGAACCTGCCGCTGCCCAAGGGCACCACCTGGCACAGCTACCGCCAGGCCCTGTTGGAGGCCTGCACCCGGCTGCGCAGTTTCGCTCCGGAGCTGCTGGTGGTGTCCCTGGGCGTGGACACATTCAAGGACGACCCCATCAGCCACTTCCTCCTGGAAAGCCAGGACTACCTCGGCATGGGCCAGGTGATCGCCAGCGTCGGCGTGCCGACCCTGTTCGTCATGGAGGGGGGCTACATGGTGGATGAAATCGGCATCAACGCCGTCAACGTGCTGCACGGCCATGCCAACGGCTGATCCGCCTGCAGCGCACCGCAGTGTTCAATGTTCCGAGCGAGAGGGAAAACCCATGACCTTGTTTATCGATGTGGATCAGGCCGCCCGCCTCTATGCCCGCCTGGGCATCGGCCGGGCGATAGGTGAAATGGCCGGCTATATCCAGGCCGACTACCAGCGCTGGCAGGCGTTCGAGAAATCGCCGCGCACCGCCAATCATTCCCCCACCGGGGTGATCGAGCTGATGCCCGCCGACGATGGCCGCCAGTACGCTTTCAAGTACGTCAACGGCCACCCCGGCAACCCCGCCCAACAGCTGCTGACAGTGATGGCCTTCGGCGTGCTGGCAGAGGTGGACAGCGGCTACCCGCTGCTGCTCAGCGAACTGACCCTAACCACCGCCCTGCGCACCGCCGCCACTTCGGCGCTGGTGGCGCAGTCCCTGGCACGACCCCAGGCAAACAGCATGGCGCTGATCGGCAATGGCGCGCAGAGCGAATTCCAGGCCATCGCCTTCCATGAAATGCTCGGCATCAACGAGCTGCGCCTGTTCGATATCGACCCTGCGGCCTCGCGCAAGCTCAAGCACAACCTGGCGGCCTGGCCGCAGTTGCAGGTGCGTATCGCCAGCTCCGTGAGTGATGCGGTCAAGGGCGCGGACATTGTCACCACGGTCACCGCCGACAAGGCCTACGCCACCATCCTCACCCCCCAGATGATCGAGCCCGGCATGCACCTCAACGCCGTGGGCGGCGACTGCCCGGGCAAGACCGAGCTGCACGCCGAGATCCTGCGTCGAGCCCGGGTGGTGGTGGAGTTCGAGCCACAGACCCGCATCGAGGGCGATATCCAGCAACTGCCGGCGGACTTTGCGGTGACCGAGTACTTCCGTATCGCCCAGGGCCTGGAGCCGGGGCGCGAGCATGCCGAGCAGGTCACGGTGTTCGACTCGGTGGGTTTTGCCCTGGAAGACTTCTCCTCGCTGCGCTACCTGCATGACCTGGCCCGTGAGCACGGAATTGGCGAGCAGATCCACCTGGTGCCCACCCCGGCCAATATCAAGGACCTGTACCAGTTGATCGGCGCGGCCGAGGATCAGGCGCCGCCACTGCCGCGCCAGGTCGCCGGCTGAGCCCAGTGCTGGCCCATGAACAGGGACGTGCCCCTGTTCATGGCCCCAGCGCACAGCGCCGCCCCCTATAACAGCTACCGCGGCCGCTACCCGCTTCCACTGCCAAAACTCGACAACTATAAAATCAAGAGGTTTTGTGATGACTCAAGACAACCTCGGGGCTCCCGTGCGCCCCGCGCTGCAACGCACCCTGCATAACCGTCATATCCAGCTCATGGCCATGGGCGGCGCCATCGGCACCGGGCTGTTCATGGGCTCGGGCAAGATCATCGCCATGTCCGGCACCTCGATCCTGCTGATCTACATGATCATCGGCCTGTTCGTGTACCTGGTGATGCGCGCCATGGGCGAACTGCTGCTGTCGAACCTGGCGTTCAAGAGCTTCGCCGACTTTGCCGGCGCCTACCTGGGGCCGCGCGCGGCGTTCTTTCTCGGCTGGTCCTACTGGCTGAGCTGGAGCGTGGCGGTGGTGGGCGATGCGGTGGTGGTGGGCGGCTTCTTCCAGTACTGGTTCCCCGAGGTGCCGGCCTGGATACCCGCGATCGCCATGCTGCTGACCCTGCTGGCACTCAATGCCCTGACGGTGCGGCTGTTCGGCGAGGTGGAGTTCTGGTTCGCCATCATCAAGCTGGTGGCCGTGGCTACGCTAATCGCGGTAAGCGGGGTGCTGATCGCCAGCGCCTTTGTCTCGCCTTCCGGCGTGAGCGCCTCGCTGAGCCACCTGCTGGACCGCCAGGCCGCCCTGCCCAATGGCTTGCTGGGGTTCTTCGCCGGCTTCCAGATGGCGATCTTCTCCTTCGCCGGCACCGAGCTGATCGGCACCGCCGCGGCGGAAACCCGCGACCCGGAGCGCACCCTGCCCAAGGCGATCAATGCCATTCCGCTGCGCATCATCCTGTTCTATGTGCTGGCCCTGGCCTGCATCATCGCCGTGACGTCGTGGCAGCAGGTGTCGCCGAACAAGAGCCCGTTCGTCGAGCTGTTCCTGGTGGCCGGCTTTCCGGCAGCGGCGGGCATCGTCAATTTCGTGGTGCTGACCTCGGCGGCCTCCTCGGCCAACAGCGGGGTGTTCTCCGCCAGCCGCATGCTCTTCGGCCTGGCCAGCCAGAACAACGCACCGCGCCTGTTCAAGCACCTGTCGCGGCACGGCGTGCCCCTGCTCAGCCTGCTGTTCAGCGCCCTGCTGATGCTGCTGGGGGTTCTGCTGCTGTACATAGTTCCCGAGGTAATGACCGCCTTCACCCTGGTCTCCACGGTGTCGGCGATCCTGGTGATCTTCACCTGGTCGACCATCCTCGTGTCCTACATCGCCTACCGCAAGAAGCACCCCGAGCTGCATGCCCGTTCCCGCTACAAGATGCCCGGCGGCGTGCCCATGGCCTGGTTCGCCCTGGCCTTCCTGCTGTTCGTCCTCGGCCTGCTGGCCCTGCGCCCGGACACCCGCCTGGCGCTGTGCGTGATGCCGGCGTGGTTTATCTGGCTGGGGGTGGCCTATCAGTTGGGGGTGGGACGCAGCCGGCGACCGGCTCAAGCAGCGGCGCAACCATGCCCCTGAAAGGCAAGGCGGATGGACCGCACCGGCAGTGGTGCGGTCCACCGGGCCAGGCTCAAGGCGCCGGATTGACCAGCATGGGCGAAGGCGCGCTGTCCGCACGTGGTGCAGCCGGAACCCCGGCGACGAAATCCTCCTTGCGCAGCACCACCAGGGCAATCAGCGAAGCCACGCCAGTGGCCACGTAGAAATACCAGGGGGAAGTGATATCGCCGGTGATCTTGATCAGCCAGGTGGAGATCAGCGGCGCGCTGCCGCCGAACACCGCCACCGGGATGTTGTAGGCCATGGCGATGCCGGTGGAACGGATGCGGGTGGGCAGCAGTTCGCTCATCAGGGCGTAGGTCGAGGAGGCATAGAGCCCGAACAGGATCGCCACCGCCATCAACGGCCAGAACAGCGTGGCCGGGGTAGCGCCCGGCGCCGCCTTGAAGAACCAGTACATGGCCAGGGTGGCCAGGGTGCCGATCACCAGCAGGAACGGCTTGCGCCCGTAACGGTCGGTGAAGGCGCCGCCCAGGGGCATCACCAGGGCCGCCGAGAGGCTGGCGACGAACACATAGAGCAAGGTGGTGCCGCTGTCGAACTTCAGGGTGTTGGACATGTAGGTCGAGGCGAAGGTCAGCACCAGATAGAAGATCGAGCTGTGCAGGGTAATAATGAAGAACACCAGGGCAATCGAGCGCTTCCATTGCCAGACTTCCCGCAGCGGCGCCTTGGAAGTTTCGCCGGCGTGCACCAGGGCCAGGAACTCCGGGCTGTCTTCAAGCTTCAGGCGGATATACAGCGAGATGAAACCCAGGGGCCCGGCCAGCAGGAAGGGAATGCGCCAGCCCCAGTCCTGCATCACCTCGGCGCCCAGGGCCCAGGTCATGCCGTTGGCCACCGCGCCGCCGAGCAACAGGCCCAGCACCGCGGTGACCATCAGCCAGCAGGTGGCGAAGCCGCGACGCCCGGGCCCGGCGTATTCGGAAATGAAACTGGTGATGGTGCCGATCTCGCCGCCGGCGGAAAAGCCCTGCACGCAGCGGATCAGCACCAGCAATATCGGTGCGGCGATGCCGATGCTGGCATAGGTGGGCAACAGGCCCAGCAGGAAGGTGGAACCGGCCATCAGCACCAGCACGGTGATCAGGGTCTTGCGCCGGCCGATGCGGTCGGCCAAAGGGCCGAAGAACAGCCCGCCCAGGGGACGGATGAAAAAGCTCAGGGCAAAGGCCGCGAAGCTTGCCAGGAGGCTGGTGCTGGGGTCAGCGGAAACGAAGAATGCCTTGCCGATATACAACGCCAGAAAGCCGTAGACGCCGTAGTCGTACCACTCGATCAAATGACCGGTGGTGGCGCCGATAAAGGCCCGGCGCCGCTGGGGCTGGGGATTGCGGGATGACACGTCCATGTGTGAAGACTCCTGTCTGACTGCGGTCCATGGAAAAAGGGGCTCAGGGGTTGCCGCCGGGCCCTGTCGGGTCCTGCAACCGCTGGCGTAGTTGGCTCTTGAGAATCTTGCCATAGCTGTTTTTCGGCAGCTCGGCGCAAAACAGGTATTTCTTCGGTTTCTTGAACGACGCCATGCGCGTCACGAACCAATCGTTGAGCGCTTGCGGGTCGAGGCTGCCAGGGCTGCGCAGCACCACGAAGGCCACCACCGACTCGCCCCATTGCGCATCCGCCTCGCCCACCACGCACACCTCGAATACCCCGGGGTGCTGCATCAGCGCTTCCTCCACTTCCCGGGGGTAGATATTGCTGCCACCGGAAATGATCACGTCCTTGCTGCGATCGGTGAGGGTCAGGTAACCCCGGGCATCCAGGAAACCTATATCGCCGGTGTGCAACCAGCCATCCAGCAGCACCGCCTGGGTGGCGCTCGGGTTGTCCCAGTAGCCCTGCATCACCGGGGCGCCGCGCACCACGATTTCCCCGGGCACGCCCGGCGCCGCAGGCTGGCCCTCGGCATCGAGGATGCGCACCTCGACGCAGGATTGCGCGCGCCCCACCGAAGCGGCGATGGCCGGCCAGTCGCCCGCCGCACGGTCGGCGATCTGCTCCCGGGACAGGGCGCTGATGCTCATCGGGCACTCGCCCTGGCCGTAGATCTGCACCAGCCGCGGGCCGAAGGTGTCCAGGGCCTGGCTCAGGTCGGCCTGGTACATGGGCGCACCGCCGTAGACGATGGTCTTGATGCCCTCGCCGGCATAACCCTGGGCCCGGGCCTGCTCGACCATGCGCTTGACCATGGTCGGCGCGGCGAACAGGCTCACCGCGCCCAGCTCCCGGGCCAGGCCGAACAGCTCCGGTGCATCGAACCCGCGGGACTGCGGCAGCACATGCCGGGCCCCACAGCGCACATGGATGAAGTTGTAGAGCCCGGCGCCATGGGACAGCGGCGCGGCATAGACCACCGCATCACCGCTGCTCACAGGGTCGACATCCAGCGGATAGCACAGCGACATGGCGATCAGATTGCCATGGGACAGCATCACCCCCTTGGAACGCCCGGTGGTGCCGGAGGTGTAGAACAGCCAGGCCAGCTCATCCGCCTCGCGGGGCCAGGGCTCAAGCAGTTCATCGCCACGCACCGCAGGCAATGGCGGCAAGTCATAACCGGGCAACTCACGGCAAGCCTCCGCCAGGGCGCCGGGCTCGAAGACCCTGCCGGCATCGGTATAGACCAGGCGTGCGCCGGCATTGCCGATGATCCAGGCCGCCTCCAGCGGGTGCAGCCGGCTATTGACCGGCACCGCCACCGCCCCGCTCCACCAGATGGCGTAGAGCAGTTCCAGGTAGTCGCAGCTGTTCTTCATCAACAGTGCCACCCGCTCACCCGGGGCGATGCCGTGCTCCTGGCGCAAGTGCAAAGCGCGAGCCCGCACCCGTGCGGCGAAGGCCTGGTAGTCGGCCACCTGGCGGCTGCCGGCAAACAGCGCCGGGCGCCGTGGCCAGCGCTGGGCCGCATCGAACAGCCAGAGCGCGATATTCATGCTCAGGCCCTGACGGCTTGCAGGACCGAGGCGTAGTTGGCCACCGCCATGCCGCCCATGTTGAACAGCAGGCCGAATTCGGCGCGGGGCACACCCAGGCCAATGGGCTCGCCAATCAACTGCTGGAAGCCCAGGGCGTGCATCGACACCCCGGTGGCACCCACCGGATGGCCCTTGGCCTTGAGCCCACCGGACAGGTTGACCGGCAAGCGCCCACCGGGACGCACCGTGCCTTCATCCAGGGCGCGATGGCCCTCGCCCCGGGGCGCCAGGCCCATGGCCTCGTAGATCAGCAACTCGGCGATGGTGAAACAGTCGTGGACCTCGGCGAAGCTCATGTCGCCCAGGGTCACCCCGGCTTCGCGCAAGGCGCCATGGATGGCGCGCTGCGGTCCTTCGAAGGCGAGGATGTCGCGGCTGGACATCGGCAGCAGGTCGTTGACCTGGGTCATGGCGCGGATCGCCACCTGGCGGCGGAACGAACGGGCGCGCAGCGGCGAGGCCAGGATGATCGCCGCGGCACCGTCGCTGATCAGCGAGCAGTCGGTCAGGCGCAGCGGCTCGGCAATCACCGGGTTGCTCTGGGAAACATTGTTGCAGTGCTCGAAATCCAGCTGCCGGTGCATCTGCGCCAGGGGGTTGGCCATGGCATTGGCGTGGTTCTTCACCGCAATCGCCGCCATCGAAGCCAGCGGGCTGTGGTAGCGCTCGGTGTATTGCTGGGCCACCTGGCCGAACAACTGGGCAAAGCTCAGGCCGGCCTCCTGCGGGGCATTCTGGTAACCGGCGCCGGCCAGCGCCCGGGTAACCTGGGCGGTGCCGTTGTCGGTCATTTTTTCCGCGCCCACCACCAGCACCAGCTCGGCGGCACCGCTGCGAATGGCATTGATCCCGGCCTGGATCGCCGCCGAGCCCGAGGCGCAGGCGTTCTCGCAGCGGGTGGCGGGCTTGAAGCGCAGTTGTGGGTCGGCCTGGAGCATCAGCGAGGCGGGAAAACCGTCCGGCACCAGGCCAGAGTTGAAGTGCCCGAGAAACAGCGCGTCGATTTCCCCAGCGTCGATCGCCGCATCCGCCAGGGCCTGGCGGGTGACCTGGACGATCAGGTCTTCGAGGTTGCAATTGTCAAGACGACCGAAAGGACTGTGGGCGGCGGCGACTATGGATACTGAAGCGTGGGTCATGGTGATTTTCTTCTGTCCTTGAAGCGAGCTTTCCCTACAATGGCCCAGCGCCGGAATCAGACGCTAGTTGGGGCAACTACGTACAGCAGTAAGTAGTGAGCCACCCGCTAGAGCGGTGTACCTACAGACTCGCGGCAGGATGCCCCATGACCCTAAATGCTCAACACTTCCAGGATCTGGAATGCCTGGCCTTCCAGGTGTCGCCGGCACCGCAGCTGATTACCGGGCACCGGCGCATGCTCGATTGCAACCAGGCCTTCCTGCGCCTGTTCGGCTATCAGCGCGAGCAATTGCTGGATCACCTGACCCTGCTGCTCTACCCCTCCCAGGCCGATTACCAGAGCATCGGCGAACGCAGCGAGCACTGGCTGCGCAGCGGCCCGGGAAATTTCTATTCCGATGAACGTTTTATGCAGCACCGCGACGGCGAGGTGTTCTGGGCCCGGGCCCAGGGGTTTTCCCTGACCCCGGAAGACCCGTTCCGGCTGATGGTCTGGCACTTCGAGCGCCTGGACCGCCGCCCGGCCCCGACCATCCAGCTGACCCCGCGCGAGCGCGAGATCTCCCTGCACATCGTCAACGGCCTGACCTGCAAGGAAGTGGCGCGCAAGCTGGCGATCTCCCACCGCACGGTGGAGGTGCACCGCGCCCGGCTGATGAAGAAGCTGCAGGCCAAGAACAGCGCCGAGCTGGTGTCGAAGATCATCTACATCAGTTGACGCGCAGCCCTACGCCAGCACCTCGCTGGCAGTCATGCGTAGCAGATGGGAGGCCCCCAGGGTGGTGCCCTGCAAGGATTCCCCGGCATACAGCGCCTGGTTGGCAGCGGCCATCTCGGCGCTTCTGCCGGCGACGATCTCGTAGGTCTGACGCGGCAGCACCTTGCTCCAGCCGTTTTCAAAGGTGTTGTAGGCCAGGGTCAGCGCGGCCGTGAAGTAGTGTTGGCCGGCCACCGGAATCCGTACCTCCTCACCGGCCTCATCGAGGGCGATAAAGTGGTTGGGCAGGTGCTTTACCCCCAGGCGCTTGAGCACTATCCAGGCCAGGGCCGTCGGCACGAAGGCGTTGAGCTTTTCCGCGGCGATTGCCGAGTAGCCGCGCTCCTGTAGCCACTCCACGATCTGGTCCTCTGATGCCTCGGGATCGCCGGCCATCAGTTCCAGGGTGTCGAGCACGCCTTGGTGGGCGCTGGCGTGATCCAGGCAGCAGCTGCAGTCTGGCGGATGGGAATCGTCATGCATGATCGGTCGATGATCCGTATCGGTCTTGGTGAGGGGGCGCAGGATAAGCCCTGCGCCCAACACAAAACCAGCAACGGTGGATTACTTGATGACGATGGGGTTCACCGGCGCCCCGCTGCCACCCACTATCTTCAATGGCGCGGCGGTGTAGAGGAAGGTCCACTGGCCGTCGGCGGCGCAATCCGCGGCCAGGTCTTCAAGCAGCACGATCTCGGTGAAGGCGATGCCCAGGTTGCGCATCAGCGCGCAGTGCAGCGGGATCTGCACACCCGACACCGGGTCGGTGATCACCTCGTTGGCGATGGTGTCGGTCACCAGGTTGGGAATCTCCATCTGGTTGAACCAGTCCACCAGTTCCCGGCTGTAGGTCAGCCCCGGCTCCACCAGGTCCTTGAAGAACTCGGTCTTGCCGTACTCGTAGAAGGCGCCCATGGAGCCAGTGCGGATGATCAGGATGTCGCGCTTCTCGATGGCCACGCCCTGGGCCTTGGCGGCGGCCAAGAGGTCCAGGTGGTTGAAGGTTTCGCCGCGCGAAAGGTACTTCTTGCCGCGATGGCGGGCCATGTCGATCAGCACCGCGCGGCCCACCACGCCGCGCTCGGCAATCGGCAGCACGCTGGCCTTGGCCATGCCGCCCACGGTGCTGCTGGCGTCGTAGCCGTTCCACAGCTGGTTGTCGTACCAGGCATGGCCCAGGGCGTCGTACTGGGTCGAGCCCTGCAACTGCATGAAGATCACATCGTCGCAGTACTCGGCACCGCCGCTCATCGACGGCTGCTTGCCAGCCTGATAGTGGCTGCGGTCCAGGGTGTTGAAGCGCATCGAAGGGTTGCGCGCCGGCCACATCGGGTCGCCGCCGGGGTGGCCGATCTGCACTTGCAGGGTGAAGGTCTTGCCCTGGCGCACGGCGGCCACGCCACGCAGCACTTCGGCCTGCTGCAGGTAGTTGAGGGCGCCGACCTCGTCGTCCGGGCCCCACTTGCCCCAGTTCTTCGGCAGGCCTTGCAGCAACTTCGCGGTATCGGGGTGGCTGTTGTCGTTGTCGATCCCACACATCTCAGGTGCACTCCATAGCTGGGTTCTGGTTAGCCAGAAGGGTTTCTACAGCGCATCAGACGCAACGTCCACCATCCACTTCCAGGCAGGTGCCGGTGATGAAGGCGGCTTCGTCGCTGGCCAGGTACAGGCAGGCGTTGGCCACATCCTCGGGCGTGGAGAAACGCCCCAGGGGAATGCTCGCCATGAATTTCTGGCGGTTTTCCGGGGTGTCCGGCACCCCCATGAATTCGCTGAGCAGGGCCGTGGCCCCCACCACCGGGTTGACGCAGTTGACGCGGATATTGTCCGGCCCGAGTTCCGCGGCCATGGTCTTGCTCATGACCACCACCGCGCCCTTGCTGGCGTTGTACCAGACCAGCCCGGGGCGCGGGCGGATCGCCGCGGTGGAGGCGATATTGATGAATACCCCGCCGCCCTGGCCGCGAAAATGCGGCACGAAGTGCCGGGCGCTGAGGTAGATGCTTTTCACGTTGACCGCGAACACCCGGTCGAACTCGGCCTCGTCCACTTCCAGCATCGGCCGGTTGCGGTGGGTGGTGCCGGCGTTGTTGACCACAATGTCGAGGCCACCGTAGTGCTCCAGGGTAGTGCCCAGCAAGGCACCGACGCTGGCGTCCTGGGCCACGTTGACCTCGATGAAATGGGCCTGGCCGCCAGCGGCGCGGATCTCCTCCACCACCCGCTGGCCGCCCGTGGCATTGATGTCGGCGACTATCACCCGGGCGCCCTGGCGGGCGAAGGTCTTGGCGATACCCTCGCCAAAGCCGGAACCGGCGCCGGTGACGATGGCAGTTTTATTGGCTAGACGCATGCTCGTGACTCCTGTTTTTGTTGTAGTGGCCGCGTATCGGCGGCTTGTCAGTCGTGGCGAATGGCAATGGTCTTCAAGGTGGTGAAACCCAGCAGCGCCTCGAAGCCCTTCTCGCGGCCATGACCACTGGCCTTGACCCCGCCAAAGGGCAGTTCGACGCCGCCCCCGGCGCCGTAGTTGTTGATGAACACCTGGCCACAGCGCAGCTTGTGGGCCATGCGCAGCTGGCGCCCGCCGTCGCGGGTCCAGACCCCGGCCACCAGGCCGAAGGCACTGTCGTTGGCCAGGCGAATGGCCTCGGCTTCATCCTCGAAAGGCATCACCGCCAGCACCGGGCCGAACACTTCTTCCCGGGCCAGGCGGCTGCTTGGCGGCACATCGCGAAACAGCACCGCCTCATGGAAATAGCCACCGCTGCCGGCCTCGGGCACCAGCACCCCGCGGGCTGCCACCGGGATACCGGCGGCCTCGGCCTCGCGGACAAACTCGCGCACCTGGCGCAACTGTTTCTGGTTGATCAGCGGGCCCATGTCCAGGTCCAGTTCCGCCGGCCCGCTGCGCAATTGCCCGAAGCACTGGGCCAGGCGCTCCAGCAGCGGCTCATAGAGGCTGCGCTGCACCAGCAGGCGGCTGCCGGCGGAACAGGTCTGGCCGCCGTTCTGCACAATGGCGTTGATCAGCACCGGCAGTGCCCGCTCCAGATCGGCGTCGGCGAAGACGATCTGCGGCGACTTGCCCCCCAGTTCCAGGGTCACCGGGCAATGCCGCTGCGCCGCCGCCCCGGCCACCCGGGCACCGGTGCTGCTGGAGCCGGTAAAGGAAATATGCGCCACCCCGGGGTGGGCACTGAGGGCGGCGCCGGCTTCGTGACCATAGCCGCTGACCACATTCAGGCTGCCCGCCGGGAACCCCACCTGGGCCGCCAGTTCCGCCAGCCGCAGCAGCGACAGGCTGGCGTCCTCGGCGGGCTTGACCACACAGGCGTTGCCCGCCGCCAGGGCGGCGCCGACGCTGCGGCCAAAGATCTGCATCGGGTAGTTCCAGGGGATGATGTGCCCGGTCACCCCATGCGGCTCGCGCACCGTGAGCACGGTGTAGCCGGCCTGGTAGGGCAAGGTCTGGCCATGCAGCTTGTCGGCGGCCCCGGCGTAGTACTCGAAGTAGCGCGCCAGGGCGGTGGCGTCGGCGCGGGCCACCTTCAGCGCCTTGCCGGTGTCCCGGGCCTCGATCTGCGCCAGCTCTTCATGGTGCTCCAGCACCGCATTGCCCAGGCGTGCCAGCAGGCGCCCGCGCTCCAGGGCCGAAAGGCTGCCCCAGGGGCCGTCGAAGTTGTCGCCCAGGGCCCGTTGCGCGGCCCGTACCGCCCGATCGATATCCTCGGCGGTGCCTCGGGCGATATGGGCATAGGTGATACCGCTGCTGGGATCGAGCACCGGAATGCTCTCGGCCCAGGACGAGGCTTGCCATTGGTTGTCGATGTAGTGTGCAAGGTTCATAGCGGCTCCTGGATTATCCGGCCAGACATTCGGCAATCGCCCGCCCGACTTCCACGGTGCTGGCATTGCCACCCATTTCCCGGGTACGCGGACCTTCGGCGAGCACCGTCTCGATGCTCTCGACTATGGCCGCCGCGGCCCGTTGGTAACGCTCATCACCCTGCCCCAGGTGCTCGATCATCAAGGCCGCCGACCAGATCTGGCCGATCGGGTTGGCCACCCCGAGGCCAGCGATATCCGGCGCCGAACCGTGCACCGGTTCGAACAGCGAGGGGTACAGGCGCTCGGGGTTGAGGTTGGCCGAGGGCGCGATGCCGATGGTGCCGGTGCAGGCCGGGCCGAGGTCGGAGAGGATGTCGCCGAACAGGTTCGAGGCCACCACCACATCGAACCAGTCCGGGTGCTGGACGAAGTGCGCACAGAGAATGTCAATGTGGAACTTGCGTGTATCGACCTGGGGATAGGCCTTGGCCATCTGCTCCAGGCGCTCGTCCCAGAACGGCATGGTGATGGCGATGCCGTTGGACTTGGTGGCCGCCACCAGGTTGTGCCGCGGCCGGCGGCTGGCCAGTTCGAAGGCGTACTGCAACACCCGGTCGACCCCCTGGCGGGAGAACACCGATTCCTGCAGCACGATCTCCCGCGGCGTCCCTTCCCACATGCGCCCGCCAACGCTGGAGTACTCGCCCTCGGTGTTTTCCCGCACCACCACGAAATCGATGTCACCGGGCACCCGCCCGGCCAACGGACACGGCACCCCGGGCATCAGCCGCACCGGGCGGATATTCACGTACTGGTCGAACTGGCGGCGGATCTTCAGCAGCGAATCCCACACCGCCACATGGTCGGGGACTATGTCGGGGGCTCCCACCGCGCCGAAGAAGATCGCCTCGTGGTCGCCGATCTGCTCGGCCCAGTCAGCCGGCATCATGCTGCCGTGGGCCTGGTAGTGCTCGCTGCACCAGTTGAAGTGGTCGAACTGCAGGTCGATGGCGAAGCGCCGGCTCACGGCCTCCAGCACCCGCAGCCCTTCAGGGACCACTTCACGACCGATGCCGTCGCCGGCGATCACCGCAATGCGGTGGCAAGGTTTGACTGCGGGATTGATCCTGGACAAGCCGTATCTCCTGGTCTGACGGGTGCTGGTGATCGAGGCAGGTGAAGTGCACGGACGGGCCCATTCTGGCCAGCCGGTGCGCCAGTGGGAATTGCTCATTGTGGAAACCGCCTTCGCAAAATTCGAAGGCAGGCGAACAGGTTTCTGCTAAGGCGCGGACTCGGCCAGCGGCATTTCGTCGTCCGCACCAGCGGCCAGGTAGTCGAACAGCGCCTGGCTGGCCAGGGAGGGTTGTTCCAGGCGGCGGCAGAGGTACATCTGGCGATCGGCCCAGGGGTCGTCGATTTCGATAAATCGCAAGGCCATCTCCTTGCGGAAGATCTGCACCGCGCCCTCGGGCAGCACCCCCACGCCCTGCCCCGCGGCAATCAGCCGGCACACCGCCTCGAAGCTGCGCACCTGCACCCGCAGGCGCAGCGGCATGCTCACCGCCGCCGCGGCCTCGGCAATCAGCGGGGTGATGGCGGCGTTGTCTTCCAGGCCAACGAAGTCATAGCCCAGCAGGTCCGCAAAGCGCGCACGGCGCATCTTGAACGGGTGGTTCTGGGGCACGATCAGGCACAAGCGGTCGCGGCAATAGGGCTGGAAGTACAGGTCCCGTGCCTGGGGCAAGGTGGTGACTATGCCCACATCGGCGATGCCGTCGCGCAGCGCCAGGAGAATCTCGCGGCTGCGTTCCTCGCGGATATCCACGCGAATGCCCGGGTGCAGCTGGCTCCACTGGGTCAGTTGTTGGGGCAGCTGCTGGCTCATGGCCGAGCTGTTGGCATACAGGCTGACCCGCCCGGTGGCGCCCTTGGCGAAGTCGGCGAGATCGGCGTGCATCAGGTCCACCGCCCGCAGGATGCTCCGCGCATGCTCGGCCAAGGCCAGCCCCGCCGCGGTCGGCTGCACCCCGGTGGAACTGCGCAGCAGCAGCGCCACCTTGAAATGCTCCTCCAGCAGCGATAGGCGTCGACTGGCGGCGGACAGCGACAGGTGCGACTGCTCGGCGGCCCGGGACAGGTTGCCCAGGGTCAGGGCCTTGAGAAACAGCTCGATGGAAGTCAGGTCCGGGGCCATGGCGAGATCCTTGTGCGCGGTGGCTGGAAACTACCCAGTCGGGCGCCGCCTGTCCAACCTGATGAGCGCACATCGGGGCACCTGGAAAAACCTCCATGGGTGCCTGCCGAAAGGCGCCCCCAAGCGCCGATAAATCGTCCGACAATATTCAGCAAAGCCCCGCCCACAGGGGTCTTGAGCACCCGTGATGGCAAACTGGAATTTCGCCGGAAGTGAACAATACTAGGTCGCGGCAGGACGCCGATGTCCGCCTTCAACCTAAAGGGAATTTCCCATGAAAGCTCAAGAACTCGAACTCGATGTGGCGGTTGTCGGTGGCGGTGCGTCCGGCACCTACAGCGCCTGGCGCCTGCAGCATGAACAAGGCGAGAAACTGCGCATCGGCCTGTTCGAATACAGCGACCGCATCGGTGGCCGGCTGTTCAGCATCAACCTGCCGGGCCTGCCCAATGTGGTCGCGGAAGTCGGCGGCATGCGCTACATCCCCGGCCCCGGCGGCCATGTGCTGGTGGACAGCCTGGTCAAGCAGTTGCGCCTGCCGAGCCAGAACTTCCCCATGGGCGCGCCGCTGCCGGTGGGTTCGCAGAACAACCTGTTCTACCTGCGGGGCAAGCGCTTTCGCTACCGCGACTTCAAGGAAGCGCCGCACAAGATTCCCTACGACCTGGCCTGGTCGGAGCGCGGCTTTGGCCCCGAAGACCTGCAAGTCAAGGTGATGAACTACGTCTACCCCGGTTTCGACCAGCTCAGCCTGTGCCAGCAGATGCAGGTCAAGGTGTTCGGCAAGGAGATCTGGAAATACGGCTTCTGGGACTTGCTCTACCGGGTCATGAGCAACGAGGGCTACCAGTTCATGAAGGACGCCGGCGGCTACGACGCCAACGTCGCCAATGCCAGCGCGGTGACCCAGTTGCCCGCCACCGAGTACAGCGACACCACCACCTTCCTGACCCTGACCAAGGGCTTCCAGAGCCTGCCCCTGACCTTGGCGGCCAAGTTCGCCAAGCTGCCGGGGCTGTTGCCTGCCAAGCAGCGGGTGCAGATGAACCAGCGGCTGGTGAAAATCAGCTACGCCAAGGACCACGACTTCCCCTATCGCCTGCACTTGCAGAGCACCGTCACCGAGGATGGCAGCACCCGCGACGCCGAGGGCAGCCAGGTGGTGAAGGCGAAGAAAATCATTCTGGCCATGCCGCGCCGTGCCCTGGAGTTGATCGAAGCACCGCTGTTCGACGATCCCTGGCTCAAGGAAAACCTCGGCTCGGTGCTGATGCAGTCGGCCTTCAAGCTGTTCCTCGCCTACGAACAACCCTGGTGGCGCAGCCTCGGGCTGGTGGCCGGGCGCTCGGTGACCGACCTGCCGGTGCGCCAGGTCTACTACATGGGCACCGAATGCGAGCAGCCCGGCGGCCAACCGACCCTCAACTCGCTGTTGATGGCCTCCTACAACGACATCGGCACGGTGCCGTTCTGGAAAGGCCTGGAAGGCGGCGCGCCCTTTGTCGGCCATCTACCGGCCAGCCTCAGCGGGCAGTTGAAGGCCGCCGAGGTGGTGCCCAGGAGCCAGTTCCAAGTCAGTGACGAAATGGTCCGGGTGGCGCAGATGCAAGTCACCCAGGTGCACGACCAGGTGGAACTGCCACGGCCCTATTCGGCGGTCTACCATGCCTGGGACGCCGACCCCTACGGTGGTGGCTGGCACGAATGGAAGGCCAACTACCGCCTCGACCAGATCATTTGCCGCATGCGCAAGCCGGTGGCCGACCAGGACATCCATATCGTCGGCGAGGCCTATTCCATCGGCCAGGGCTGGGTCGAGGGCGCGCTGACCGTGGCCGAGTCGACCCTGGAAGACTTCTTCGGCCTCAAGCGCCCCAACTGGTTGCCCAAGGACTACGCCCTGCTGCCGGTGCCGACCCCGGACGGCTGCAGCCTGCCCAGCGACCAGGCCCTGCCCTGCGCGGACTGCGCCAAGACCTTGAACGAGGTCACCCAATTCGCCTACGAGGGCATCGACCATGGCCAGCAATGACTCTTTCAGCGTTGCCGACTACCTGCTCACCCGCCTCTATCAGCTGGGCCTGCGCAAGGTGTTCCAGGTGCCCGGCGACTATGTCTCGCACTTTATGTCGGCCCTGGACGACTTCGACGGCATCGACGCCGTGGGCGAGGTCAATGAAATGGCCGCGGCCTACGCCGCCGACGGCTATGCCCGCTACACCGGGATTGGCGCGGTATCGCTGCAATACAGCGTCGGCACCTTCAGCGGCCTGAATGCCATCGCCGGTTCCTATGTGGAGCGCAACCCGGTGGTGCTGATCAGCGCCAGCCCCAATGCACAGAACCGCCAGTTGATCTGGTCCCAGGACGTGCTGTTCCACCACTCCACCGGCGACCTGCAGGTGGGCCGCAAGGTGTTCGAACCCATCACCGTGGCCAGCCTGATCCTCGATGACAGCGCCAGTGCCCCAGGGCTGATCGACGCGGCGCTGGTGCAGGCCATCAGCCAGCGTCGGCCGATCTACCTCGAAGCCTGGCAGAACGTCTGGGGCGAGCCCTGCCCCCGGCCCCAGGGCGAACTTGCGCCCGAGCCCGCGCGCTGTGACCAAGACTCCCTGGCGGCGGCCATCGAGGCCAGCCTGCAACGCCTGGGCAGCGCCCGCTCGCCGGTGATCATGCTTGGTATCGAGGTGGCCCGCTATGGCCTGCAGGATCAGGTGATGCGCCTGATCGAGGCCAGCGGCCTGCCCTTCACCACCAGCCTGGAAGCCAAGACCGTGGTTGACGAAAGTCACCCGCAGTTCATCGGCACCTATGTCGGACCCGCCTCGCGGCTGTGGACCCAGGCCTTTATGCAGGATGTGGACTGCATCCTGGCCCTGGGGGTGATCTTCACCGACGACTACCTGCAACTGCTGGCCAAGGACTTCAGCCGGATCATCCTGGTCAACAGCCAGCAGGCGCGCACGGGCCTGCAGTACTACCCCCATGTGCCCTTGCCCGCCTATATGCAGCAACTGCTAACCGCCATGGGCCTGGACCAGGACTACCCACTGCTCCACAACGCCCGGGAGCCGGCGCCAGCGGCCCTGCTGAAACAGGGTGCGGCCGACGATGCCCTGGGCTACGACCTGTTCCTGGAGATGCTCGACGATTTTGCCCGGCAGCACGACCTGTGGGCCGACAGCAGCCTGATCCTCGGTGAAAGCTCGGCGCTGTATGCCGCCAGCAATCTCAATGACCTGCCCCGGGACAGCTTCGTCGCCGATGCCATCTGGGGGTCCCTGGGCCACGAGACCGGCTGCGCCCTGGGGGTGGCCCTGGGCAGCGGCCGGCGGCCGATCGTGGTGGCCGGCGACGGCGGCTTCATGATGATCTGCCAGTCGCTGTCGACCCTGGTGCGCAACCGGGTCAATGCCCTGGTGTTCGTCATGAGCAACGAGGTCTACGCCATCGAACAGGCCTTCGTCGATATCACTGCCTTCGAGCCCGGCGGCCAGTTCGCGCCGTTCGACATCCTCCCGAGCTGGGACTACCTGGCCCTAGCCAAGGGTTTTGGCGCCGAGGGTTTCAAGGTCTCGACCCGCGCCGGCCTGGAACAGTTGCTGCCGCAATTTCTGGGCCTCAAGGACCGCCCGGCGCTGATCCAGGTGGTGATTCCACAGCGCGACCTGGCGCCGCAGATCAAGCGCCTGGCCAAGCCCGACGGGCCGCAGTTCGTCGCCCGCCACAGCCACGACAACGACTGAAGCCCGCCGCGGCAGGAGCCGGTTGGCCGGCTCCTGCCGCACGGTTTCCTGCAAGGAGCACCCCAGCATGGCCCTTTCCCTACTGCGCCCGACCCTGGCCGCCTGCCTGTGGCTCGCAGCCTGCGGTGCCCAGGCCCACAGCATGAACCACAGCAGCACCGAGGCGGCGATCCGCTTCACCCCGCAGCCGCCGGACAAGCCCTACAGCGAGGTGCTGCTACTTTGCGTCAGCCCCCAGGACACCCAGGCCGACCAGTTGCTTTCGGGCCTGGGGGGCACGCGCTACCCGCTGGTCAGCCTCAAGCAGGCCGAGCAGGTCCAGGCCTTCTACAGCCAGGGCATGGCCCTGCAATACGGCTTCAATTTCTCCGCGGCGATCCGCGCCTTCTACCAGGCCAGCCGCTTCGACGAAGGCTCGGCCATGCCCTTTTGGGGCATCGCCCTGTCGGCCAACTCCAATATCAACAGCATCGCCACCACCGGCTGCAACCAACTGGCCTACCGCTCCGCGCAAATGGCCCTGGCCCACGCCAACGCGCGGCTCAAGGACCCCGCCGCTCAGGCCGCCTTCAGCCCGCGCCAGCTGCAGCGTGAAGTGGATTACGCCCTGGCCTTCCTCAAGCTCTACCGCGACCAAGACGGCCAGGTGATACTCGACGACGCCAGCAAGCGGGCCTACAGCGACGCCATGAAGGATCTGGCGCAGCGGTATTTCGACGACCTGGATGCCGCCACCCTGTACGCCGATGCCTTGCTCAGCCGGGAACCGTGGAAATGGTGGGAGGGCAACGAGGCGGTGTCCGATCGGGTCAAGCCGACCGAGGTGGCCTACGAGGCACTGCAAGTGCTGAACCGGGTGCTAGTGCAGGACCAGCAGCACACCGGGGCCAATCACTTCTATATCCACGCCATCGAGGAATCACCGTTCCCCGACAGCGGCCTGCCCATGGCCGACCGCTTCCGCGAGCAGAACCCGGCCATCGGTCACCTGGTGCATATGGCTTCGCACATCTACCAGCGCACCGGCAACAACGCCCTGGCCAGCGTCGCCAACTACACCGCCGTGTCGGTGGACCGCGCCTACACCCATCAGGTGCAGCCGCAAAGCCCCTATGCCCTGCACTACCTGGGGCACAACCTGCACTTCCTGACCTGGACCCTGTCCATCGAGGGGCGCAAGAACGAGGCGCTGAACATGGCCGAGGAACTGGTGGAGAACACCACCCAGTACTCGGCGATGCCTTTCCTCTGCCTGCAGTACCCCGACGAACTCAAGACCAAGACCGACTATTTCTACGCGGTGCCCTACTACTTCGCCGTGCGCTTCGAGGACTGGGACGCCCTGGCCCGCATCGAGCCGAAGATCGACGCCGGCCTGGCCAAGGTCAACCAGACCTGCCTGCAGGCCAACCCGAACTGGCAGGCCCTGGACATGCCCTACACCCGGCTGATGCGCGCCTATGCCCAGGCCTACCGCCAGTTGAGCGCCGCCAACCTCAGCCCGGACCAGGCCCGGGACGCCCTCAAGGGCTTCTGGCAAGCAGCCGCCGCGGCGCCGCTCAAGGGTGACCAGGCGCTGATGTACGGCAATAACTCGGCAGAGCAGTTGCTGCGCATCGCTAACCTGATCCTGGTCAACCGGGCCCAGAGCGGCACCGCCGGCGCCCTCGACCTGGGGGCCCTGAAAAGCCTCGGCAATCAGCTGTTCAACAACGCCAACGACAGCCTCAACGGCGACCTCCAGGCCCTGGACGGCGACAGCGGCAAACAGCGCCTCGATGCCTGGCGCAAGGCGGTGGCGCTACAGGATGGCCTGGCCTACAACGAACCGCCGGACTGGTACTACACCCTGCGCGAATCCCTCGGCTATGCCCTGCTGGAGCAGAAACAGTACGCCGCGGCGGAACAGGTGTTTCGCGAGGACCTGGCGGGCAACCGCCTTAGCGGCCGCTCCCTCAACGGCCTGAAGCTGAGCCTTGAGCAGCAGCCCAGCAAGCAGGTGCCGGCGCTGCTCGACGAGCAACTGCAAACCGCTTGGCGCAATGCCACAGTGAGCCCGGTGCCGGAGCTCTAGGTGCCGCAGCGCCGACACCAGCCGGATAAACGGCGGGTGTCGGTGCCTCAAGGTCGCCAGCGCAAGGCCAGTGGCCAGTACCAGCGCACCAGCCGCGGACGCTGCCAGCGCTCGTAGAGCATCCACAGCATGCACAACAGCATCAGCGCCACATGCCGCTGGGACGTCAGCATCGGCATCAGCATCAATGGCCAGCACGAACCCACACACCAGGCACCGGCACTCAGACCGAAGCGCAGACAGTCGATGATGAAATCCATGCCGAACGCCGAGATCCGCGGCTGCACATGACAGTGGTTCAGGCATTGCTGCTTGAGGGGCGAGGCTTGCCACAATAGACACAACAGCAACGCCCCCATCAGGCTCTGGGAGGTCGATAACCCCAGCCAGACCTGCACCAGAACCACCAGCGACAACAGCAGCAGGCCACCCAAGGTCCACACCGCGGCATAACCCAGTACGAACAGCGCCACAGCCTGCCAGCGCTTGCGCCGCAAGCTGCGTCGCCAAACATAAGTCAGGGGTTGCACCAGTAGCAGCGGAGTCATGGCCAGCAACATCAACAACCAGGCCAACAGCAGCCGCAGCGGTGGATTGAACAGCAGCGCCTGCTCGATCCCCTGCCAACCCAGGGCATATCCAGCCAACGGCAAATTGCCGCAAAACGCCGGGACCGACAGCATCGTCGTCGATCCCAGCAGCCACCCCCACCCCGTCAGGCTGGCCAACAGCGACCAGGGAAGCGCCCCGCGCCCCAGCAGGCGCAAATAGTAACCCATGGACGTCAGTCTCCCAGTCGCGTGAGGCTGACCCGAGCTACCGTGACCTGATCCTCTAGACGCACCGGTTCCCTGGAAATAAAGCGGACATTGAGCTGGTCAGCCGAGGTAATCCCGCCAAGGTGCAGGTTGTCGATGATATCGGTAATTTCAAATACCTGACTGATGCCCTGGCCGCCATGCCCAAGGTCCGTCCGGCTGGCCCGGCGCATGCCGAACAGCGCCAGCACGCCGGCACGCAACTCGGGGTGCTGGGCCGGGTCGGCGTCTTGTGGCAGGTTGATGTAGACCTCCAGCAGAATCGAATCGCGTTTGCCGCGAATGTTCTCCAGATTGAGGAATACCCGGTCCGGCGGGGTAAAGGTGGCGGCCAGGGTGTTGGCTTTCAGGCTGGTAAAGAGCTTTTGCGTACCCTGTTTGTCCAGCACCACGGTGGTCTGCACCGAATTGCCCACCAGGTCCAGTGGCGCCCGGTTGGCCCCGATCAACTCGCTGTTCTGGTCGTTGGCCATGGCTGCCTCCACATCGGAAAACTGTCGCAGCTGCTCCGTTGCCAGCCCCAACCGTGTCAGGCGCTGACGCAACACCGGTACCCTGGGCTCGACACTCGCCTGGATGTCATAGCGATAGTCGAGCTTGGGCGACAATGTATCGAGCACCTCCCCTACCTTGAATTTCCAGGGTTCACCGCTGACCGTTGGCACGATAAAGGCTCGGCCCAGACTCGGCGGACCGTTGTACCACTCGGGCTTATCGGGGTTTTGGTGATCCGGGTTGATGTCCAGCCAGACCTGCCACAACCGATCGATATTCGCGTGATGCAGCCAGAAGATGGGGTCCAGTGCAGCGGTGTCGGAGTCGGCCATCAAGCCGCCGACATGCTCACCACTGGCAGTCATGCCGTTACCACCCACCTCTCGGTGCACGACATTGTGCGGGCGTGACTCCAGGTCCCCGGCGATACCTTGGTTGTCATCATTGAAACCGGTCTGGGTGCCGCCAAAGCCTGGGGGATGTCCATTTTTGCCGCCTTCGAAAAACCTATTCTGCAGACAATCGAGGCCGATCTTGTCGGCCTCCAATAGAACCTTGCCATCACTGTCGGGCCCATATCGACGCTCGACATAGAGCGGATTCGGAGTAACGCCGTCCGGCAGGGTTTTCGCCGCGAAACAGGGTGGCATCTGCAAGCACTTGGCCGCTTCGTTGTAGTTCCAGTAAGGCAGTGCCCAGTCCTTGGGACCACCGAGCTGGACGATGGCGTCACGAACAATCTGTTCGAAGGACGCCAGGTACCCACGGTGCCAGGGCAAAAAGAACCAGGTCGCATGCTGGCATTGATCCCAATAGATCGCCGTCTCGGCCTCGGCAGGCAGTGTTTCATGCGGCTGCAGATAACCGGCTTGCGTCCACAAATCCTGATCAAAACCGTGAATCGCCGCGAGGAACCGCCAACTGGTGCGATCGGTGATCGGTCGCTGCTGCAGCACGCCGACGGCCTTGGCGTACCACAACAAGGTGTCATCCCAATCGCTGGTCAATTTCCAGACATCACGCCGAACATGAACCATGGCCTATCTCCCTGATAAAACCGCGTTGCGAAGGAAGGATTTCCTCCGCTGGCAACGCTAGATCAGGTGATATCAATCTGCCTGCCCGGCCCCGGTAAAAGCGGACCGATGACAGGCCGTTCGGCGGCTCGGCTCAGCGCCCGGAAAAACGCAGCCGCGAGAGCATGCGCAGGTCGCCGTCCAGGTAGTAGTCATTGCTCCAGCTGTCGTCCGCTGCCAGGGGCTGGACCTGCTTGAGGGCCAGTTGCTTGGCGAAGTAGCGGAAGCGGTAATGCTCGTAGAAGCGCAGCAGCTCCAGGCCATAGCGGTCCGCCAGGTCGGTGTCGCCGCGGATGATCAGGAAGTTCTCGTCATTGCTCTGGCTGGCGCCCACGCTGAGGTTGTGGCTGCCGCTGATGATCACCGGCGCCTCGCTGGTGAAGTCGGTGACTATGGCCTTGGTGTGCACCAGCAGGTTGCCCTTCTGGCCCTTGAGGCCTTCCTTGAGCCAGCCCTCCAGGCCGTTGTTGAGCAAGGCGGTGGCGGCGAACTCGGCGGTGCGATCGGCGTGGAAACCGGTGATGCGGCTGGCGGTGTTCTGCAGGCCGTAGCGCAGCACGTCGTCGTGGGGCTGGCCCAGCAGGGCATCGAGGATGCTGTCGGGCAAGGCAAAAGCAGTGACAAACAGCAGGTCGCGGCGAGCGCCGTTGATGATCTCGACGAACTGCGCCAGGTCGCCCTGCCCGCTGCGCGGGGAAAACCCGGCGAACAGCGGCGTATCGGGTTGCATGGGGTTGTTCTGGGTCAGCCATTGGCGCGTGGCGCCAACATCCGTGGGCGCCGCCCAGATCTGCTCGAATACCTCGAGGTAGTGCCCGGCAATGTCCCCGCGATCGAGGCTATGCAACACATTGGCCTGGCGATAGACGCCATTGGCGGTGAAGTTGGTGCTGCCGCAGAGCACCGCGCTGGGCTGGCGCTGGCCACTGGCGTCCAGGCGGCTGAGGACGATGAACTTGTCATGGAAAATGGCGTGGGTCACCCGCCCGCGCTTATTGGCGTCGGGCAGGTGCTGCAAGCTGGCCTGGTTGAGGGTGGTGTCGTCGTCACCGGGGCCGGCGTGGTACAGCACCCGCACCTGCACGCCGCGGTCGAAGGCGGCATTCACCGCCTCCACTATGGCTGCCAGCTGGTACTCGTAGATGGCGATATCCAGGCTCCAGCTGGCATCCGTGGCGCGCTGGATAAAGCCCAGCAGTTCCTCCAGCAGGCCGTTTTCCAGCCATTGCCGGGGCGCATCGGGCCAATCTTCGATGGCCAGGTTCTTGTTCGCGCTGAGCAAGGTGTCCAGCTCGGGAAACTTGCGCGAGAACGCCTGGCTGGCGGCCACCGCGCGGTTGAAGATCACCCGTTGCCCAGCGGGCTGGCCATTGTCGGCGGTGATGCTCAGGGCCAGGGATTCGCCCAGCTGCAACGCATCGGGGCTGCCGTACACCAGGTGCACCCGGTAGTTCTGGGTGGTGCCGGGGTTGACCGCGTAGTCGGCCCAGCGAAATTTCTGCAACGGCGCCTGATCGCTGGGGGTGGCGTTGTACTGGGGGAAGGTGTGGGCCTTGCCGGCAAAGGTCAGGCTATTGAACAGGAACAGCCAGGGCTTGCTGCCGGTCTGCTTCTCGATGGCAAAGCCCAGCAGCCCCTTGCGCCGGGAGGCATCCAGGTCCATGGCCAGGAGCACGCCATTGGTCCCGGCATAGGCCTTGACCCGGAAATCGTCCTTGTCGTTACGCACCAGTACCCGCATGGCATCACTCCTTGTGAAAGACAGCGCCAAGCGTAGTCGCTCCCGCGTGCGACGCACAGCAGTGCGGGTGAATGGCAGGGGCATGTGTCCGCGTTAGGGGCTGGGGCTGTCGATATGTCGGTATTCGGCGTCGAGCATCTGCGCCAGCTCCCGGGCACGGCCCAGGCGGATCGGGCCGCGTTCGATATCCAGCAGCAAGGTCGGGCAGTTGAGAGGCGCCAGGGCCGGCAGGCTTTTCAACCGACCATCGGTGATCAGCAGCACCCGCCGCTGCTCTGCCGGCAGCCGCCGTTGGCGCTGTTCCAGCCAGTGGCCGGCTTCATCCAGCGCCTGCAGCAAAGGCGTGCCGCCGCCAGCCGCCAGGCCATCGAGCCAATGCCCCAGGTCCTTGGAGGCTTTCAAGCCTTGCACCTGCCAACTGGGTGCACGGCCACTGGCGGTCAGCAGGGCCAACCGCGCGCGCTGGCGGTAGGCGTCGTCGAACAGTTGCGCCAGCACCCCTTTGGCGGCGCTCAGGGCGCCCTGTCGACGGGTCGAGGCGGAGGCATCCACCAGCACCAGCCACAGCTCATGGGGCGCACGCCGGCGCAGCTGGAACAGCAGGTCGTCGTGCTGGCGCGGGCGCCCCTTGAGCAGCGTGCCCGGCCAGTGGATGCGCCCTTCCCTGGCCAGGCGGCTGGCGCCATGCCGGCCCTGTTCCAACTGCCCGGCCCGGGGTTTGGCATCCGCCCCCCGGTCCGTACGGGGGCGGATGCCTAGGGCTTTTTTGGCCAGCTCGGCACTTCGCGACGGGCGCCCATGGGCTGTACCTGGGCCGGCATTTCGCCCCATTGGCCCTGGCCCTGATCCGGGTTGGCGCCTTGCGCCGCCTGCGGCTGGGGGCTGTGGGCCGCTTGCGGGGGCGTGGCCGGGGTCGAGCGGCGGCGGTGACGCAAGGCGAACTCGGCCACGGCGTCGATATCTTCCTCGGCAATCGCTGGCGCCCCCCGCCAGGCGGCGTGGGCCCGAGCCGCTCGCAGCCACACCAGGTCGGCGCGCAGGCCGTCCACCGCGGCGGCAAAACAGCGTTCGGTGATCAGCGCCAGGGCCTGATCATCCAGGGGAATGTTGTCCAGGGCCGTCCGCGCCTGCTGGCAGCGCTGGCGCAGCTCGGCCTGGGCGCCGGCCCAGTGGGCGCAGAAGCCTTGGGGGTCGCTGTCGAAATCCAGGCGTCGGCGGATGATCTGCCCCCGCTCCAGGGGCGCGGTCTGGCCACTCAAGGCGACGTTGAGGCCGAAACGGTCCAGCAGTTGCGGACGCAGTTCGCCCTCCTCCGGGTTCATGGTGCCAATCAGCACGAACTTCGCCGAATGGCGGTGGGAAATGCCGTCGCGCTCGATCAGGTTGGTGCCGCTAGCGGCCACGTCCAGCAGCAGGTCCACCAGGTGGTCGGGCAGCAGGTTGACCTCATCCACATAGAGCACCCCGCCATCGGCCTTGGCCAGCACCCCCGGGGAAAACTGCGCCCGGCCCTCGCCCAGGGCGGCGTCCAGATCCAGGGTGCCCACCAGGCGTTCCTCGGTGGCGCCCAGGGGCAAGGTGACGAACTGCCCGCTGGCCAGCAGGTCGGCCAGGCCCCGGGCCAGGGTCGACTTGGCCATACCCCGCGGGCCTTCGATCAGCACACCACCGATCTTCGGGTCGATGGCGGTCAGGCACAGGGCCAGTTTCAGGGCATCGGCGCCGACCACGGCGGACAGCGGGAAATGCGGGGTGTCGCTCATATCGGGGTCTCGCTTGGGTCGGGTCTTGGGGTGTTCGGGAAATTGCTTTCGCGAGCTCGCTCCTACAGGTGGTGCATTGCTCTTGTGGGAGCGAGCTTGCTCGCGATCGAGTGCGCAGCACTCGCCGCATCAGCCGTCCTCTTCAATATCCAGCAGCAAATGCTCCAGGGCTTCACGATAATCCCCGGGTTCCTGCCACAGGCCACGCTGCTGGGCTTCCAGCAAACGCTCGGTCATGTCCCGCAGGGCGTGGGGATTATGCTGGCGGACGAACTCCCGGGTCGAGTCGTCCAGCAGGTAGGCATCGGCCAGCAGGGCGTACTGATGATCGTCGATCAGCTCGGTGGTGGCGTCGAAGGCGAACAGGTTGTCCAGGGTCGCAGCCATTTCGAAGGCGCCCTTGTAGCCATGGCGCTTGACCCCTTCGATCCACTTCGGGTTGGCCGCCCGGGAACGGATCACCCGGTTCAACTCTTCCTTGAGGGTGCGGATCTTCGGCAGGTCGGGCTGGCTGTGGTCGCCGTGGTAGCTGGCGGCCTGGGTGCCGCGCAGGCTTTCCACCGCCGCCAGCATGCCGCCCTGGAACTGGTAGTAGTCGTTGGAATCCAGCAGGTCGTGCTCGCGGTTGTCCTGGTTCTGCAGCACTGCCTGCACCTGGCCCAGGCGGGTGGCGAACTGCTCGCGGGCGGCACAGCCTTCATCGCTGCCGCCATAGGCGTAGCCACCCCAGTTCAGGTAGACCTCGGCCAGGTCTTCGCGGCTCTGCCACAGGCGGCCGTCGATGGCGCCCTGGACTCCGGCGCCATAGGCACCGGGCTTGGCGCCGAAGATCCGCCAGCCGGCCTGGCGCGCGGCGCTGTCCGGGTCCAGGCCCGAGGCCTCCAGGGCTTCGCGCTCGGCCCGCACCCGGGCCGCCAGGGGGTTCATGTCCGCCGGCTCGTCGAGGGCCGCCACCGCTTGCACCGCCGCGTCGAACAGGCGGATCAGGTTGGCGAAGGCGTCGCGGAAGAAGCCGGAGATACGCAGGGTGACATCCACCCGGGGCCGGTCCAGCAGGCTCAGGGGCAGGATCTCGAAATCGTCGACCCGCTGACTGCCGGTGGCCCACACCGGGCGCACGCCCATCAGGGCCATGGCCTGGGCGATATCATCGCCGCCGGTGCGCATGGTGGCGGTGCCCCACACCGACAGGCCCAGGTGTCGCAGGTGGTCGCCGTGGTCCTGCAGGTGGCGTTCGAGAATCAGGCTGGCGGACTGGAAACCGATGCGCCAGGCGGTGGTGGTGGGCAGGTTGCGCACGTCCACCGAGTAGAAATTGCGCCCGGTGGGCAGCACGTCGAGACGCCCGCGGCTGGGCGCGCCGCTGGGCCCGGCGGGTACGAATCGCCCACCCAGGGCAGCCAGCAGGCCATGCATTTCCGCCGGGCCGCAGGCGTCCAGGCGTGGCGCTACCAGCTCGCGCAAGGCCTGCATAATCACCTGCACCGGCTCCCAGCCGGCCTCCTCCAACTGGGCCACCGGGCCCTTGAGCGCGGCCTCGATCAACTGCCCGGCATAGAGTTCCAGGCGTTCGCGGGTATCGCCGGCAGTGCGCCACAGGGCATCACCAAGCTGGCGCAAGGGCAGCGGCCGGCGCCCGGTCCAGGGCTCGGCCAGGGCGCAGTCCAGCGGGTCGAAGCCCAGGTTGAAGGCCTTGGCCAGGGCCCGCAGCAGGCTGGAGTGGGGGCCCTTGCCGTCGCCCCGGGGAATGCGCAGCAAGGCCAGCAGGGTATCGATGCGCAGGCGCCCCGTGGGGGACTCGCCGAACACATGCAGGCCGTCGCGGATCTGCGATTCCTTGAGGTCGCAGAGGTAGGTGTCCAGGCGCGGCAGCCAGAGCGCCGCGTCGGCGTCGCTGTCCAGCTGCCCGTCCAGTTGCAGCTCGCGGTCGATATGGGTTTCGCGCACCAGGCGCAGAATGTCCCGCTGCAGCTCCCGGGCCCGGCGCGGGTCCAGCAGCTGGGCTTCGTAGTATTCGTCGGCCAGCAGTTCCAGGTTGCGCAGCGGGCCGTAGGTTTCGGCGCGGGTCAGCGGCGGCATCAGGTGGTCGATGATCACCGCCTGGGTGCGGCGCTTGGCCTGGGCACCCTCCCCCGGGTCGTTGACGATAAACGGATAGATGTTCGGCAGCGGGCCCAGCAGCGCATCGGGCCAGCACTGCTCGGACAGGCCGACACCCTTGCCCGGCAGCCACTCCAGGTTGCCGTGCTTGCCGACATGGATCACCCCATGGGCGCCGTACACCTGGCGCAACCAGAAGTAGAACGCCAGGTAGCCGTGGGGCGGCACCAGGTCCGGGTCGTGGTACACCGCGCTGGGGTCCACTTGATAGCCCCGGGCCGGCTGGATGCCGACAAAGCTCAGGCCCAGGCGCAGGCCGGCCACCATCAACCGCCCATCGCGGCACATCGGGTCCTGCTGTGGCGGGCCCCAGCGCTCCAGCACTGCTTGGCGGTTGGCCTCGGGCAGGGCTTGGAACATCCGCAGGTAGTCGTCCATCGCCAGGCTTTGCTGGCAGGGCCGCAGGTCGAGGCTTTCCAGGTCGTTGCTGACCCCGCCCAGCAACTGCTGGATCAGCTCGGTGCCGCTGGCCGGCAGTTCGCTCGCCAGCGGATAGCCCTCGGCCTGCAGGGCCCTGAGGATATTCAGCGCCGCCGCCGGGGTGTCCAGGCCCACGCCGTTGCCGATGCGGCCATCCCGGGTCGGGTAGTTGGCCAGCACCAGGGCGATGCGTTTTTCGCCATTGGGTAAACGCCCCAGCTCGACCCAGCGCCGCGCCAGCTCGGCAACGAAATCCATGCGCTCGGGCTGGCCGCGGTAGCAGACCACGTCCGACTGGCTGCGCTCGCTGCGCCAGGCCAGGTCCTTGAAGCTGATGGGCCGGGTGATGATGCGCCCGTCGAGCTCCGGCAAGGCGATGTGCATGGCCAGGTCCCGCGGGCCCAGGCCCTGTTCGCTGTCCCGCCAGCCGGGTTCGTTGTCCTGGGCGCAAATCGCCTGGAGCACCGGGATATCACGGCGGAACGGCCGCAGGTGCGGGGCCTCCGGGCTGGACTGGGCAAACCCGGTGGTGTTGATGATCACCCCGGCACCGGCCTGTTCCAGCCAGTCTTCGACCTGGCTCAGGCAGCCGGGTTCCTTGAGGCTGGCCACAGCGATCGGCAGCGGGTTGAGCCCCGCGGCCTGCAGGCGCTGGCAGAACAGATCGATAAAGGCGGTATTGGCCGCCTGCAGGTGAGAGCGGTAGAACAGCAAGGCCGCCACCGCCTGCCCGGGCTGCCAGTCGGCTTGCCAGTGGCCGAGGCTCGCCTGGCTTTTAAGGGGGTGGTAGATCGCCGTGCGTGGCAGGGCCTGGGGTTCATCCCAGGGGTAGTCGCGGCCCAGCAGGCCGGCCAGGCAACGGTAGAAATTCAGCGCGTTGTCGCGCCCGCCCTGGCGCAGAAACTGCCACAGGCGGTCGCGCTCGGCGGCTGGCAAGGTGCTCAGGTCGCTGAGTTCCGGGTCGGGGCGGTCGTCCCCCGGCATCAGGATCAACTGCACACCGCGCCGCGACAGCTCCACCAGTTGCTCGACGCCATAGCGCCAATAGGCAATGCCGCCGTGCAGGGAAATCAGAATCAGCTTGGCGTGGCGCAGCACCTGGTCGACATAAAGGTCCACCGAGGCGTGGTTCTGCACCTGCATGGGGTTGGCCAGGCGCAGGCTGGGGTAGTCCGCGGGCAATTGCTCGGCGGCCTCCGCCAGCAACGCCAGGCTGGAATCGCCGCTGCACAGGATCACCAGCTCGGCGGGGGTTTGTCCAAGGTCGGCAATGTTGTCATCCGAGACGAAACCACCGGGCTGGGTCCTGAGCAGGTGCATGGGTCAGGCGCCGAGGGCGGCGCGCAGTTGCGCTTCCAGCTGGGCGGCGTCCAGCTCCTGGCCGATCAGCACCAGGCGCGTGGTGCGGGCTTCGTCGGCGCCCCACTTACGGTCGAAGTGCTTGTCGAAACGGGTGCCCACGCCCTGGATCAGCAGGCGCATCGGCTTGCCGGGGATGGCCGCGAAGCCCTTGACCCGGAGGATGCCGTGCTTGACCACCAGTTGGGTCAGGGCGTCCAGCAGCAGGCTTTCATCGGCCTCGGGCAGTTCGATGGAGATCGAGTCGAAGGCGTCGTGATCGTGGTCGTCGTGATCGTCATCGCCGTCGTGGTGATGGTCGTGGTGGCTGTGGCGGCCATCGATATGTTCCTCGGAACCGGCGCCCAGGCCCAGCAACACGTCCAGCGGCAGGCGACCGCTGCTGGCTTCGATGACCTTGACCGCCGGCGGCAGCTCCTCGGCCACTTCCAGGCGCACCTTGGCCAGGTCTGCGGGGTTGATCAGGTCGGTCTTGTTGAGAATCACCAGGTCGGCGCTGGACAGTTGGTCGGCGAACAGCTCATGCAGGGGCGATTCGTGGTCCAGGTTGGGGTCGAGCTTGCGCTGGGCGTCCACTTGATCGGGGAAGGCGGCGAAGGTGCCGGCGGCCACGGCCGGGCTGTCGACCACGGTGATCACCGCATCCACAGTGCAGGCGCTACGGATTTCCGGCCACTGGAAGGCCTGCACCAGGGGCTTGGGCAAGGCCAGGCCACTGGTTTCGATAAGGATATGGTCGAGATCGCCACGGCGCGCCACCAGCTCGCGCATCACCGGGAAGAACTCTTCCTGCACGGTGCAACACAGGCAGCCGTTGGCCAGCTCATAGACCCGGCCACTGGCCTCTTCCTCGGTGCAGCCGATGGAGCACTGCTTGAGAATTTCGCCGTCGATGCCCAGCTCGCCGAACTCGTTGACGATCACCGCGATGCGCCGCCCCTGGGCGTTGTCCAGCATGTGCCGCAGCAGGGTGGTCTTACCCGAACCAAGGAAGCCGGTGACGATGGTGACAGGGAGTTTGGCCAGTGTTTTCATCGGATGCCCCTTGGCAAAGGTGGCGGGCATAGGAGACGAGAACCGCAGCGCGAAGGCGCGCGGAGATTTCGCCACCGGATCACCCCGCCCGGTTGTAGTGAAAGTCTTGGATCGAGGCAGGTCTCCTGGCTGGGGGCTGGCCAGTCATTGGACTGACGGTTCCTGCGCCTTCCCGCTGGCGTCCTGGACGCGCTTGCAGTGGCCTTGCAGAAATCAAACCCTTCACAGTTGCGGGGGCAGCCGCGGCTTGAACCGCGTTCCCATCTTAGCTCCGGCTCAGGGCCAAAGAACCTCAATCGCGCAAGGCTACGCAGAGCGCGGGGGGCGGTCAATCGGCAATTGACGGCCCTGCCCCGCCCATGATCTCCTACACAACTTGTTACGGGTGCCCTTCACAGGGTGAAACGGGAAATCGGTGAATCACGGGCTTGAACAGGCCGTGCCAGTCCGATGCTGCCCCCGCAACGGTAAGCGAGCGAAGTGTCAAAGCCACTGTGCCCAGTGCATGGGAAGGCGACACTTGCCGGCATGGCGTGCATGACAGACACGGCCCCTGCCCCTCGCGAGCCCGGAGACCGGCCCGCAATACCAAATAACAAACCCGCGGTGGGCGGGCGCTGTTGCAAACCCTGCGTGGGCCTCACGCGGGGTTTTCCTGCGCCGCTTGCCGCTGACATTCCAGAGGGAAGCGCCATGTCGATCATCAGCAGCACCAGCAGCCATTCCGCCAGCAGCACCAGCACCCTGGGCCAGCGCCTGGTGGCCGCCATCAGCGCCTCGATCCTCGGCGCCTGCCTGGTGTACTTCGCCGGTTTCTCGCATATCGAAGCGGTGCACAACGCCGCCCACGACACCCGCCACAGCGCCGCCTTCCCTTGCCACTGAGACCTGCCGCCATGTTCAAGCGCATTGCCCAGACTGCAGGCTTCACCGGCCTGCTGGCCGCCCTGCTGCTGACCCTGCTGCAAAGCTTCTGGGTCGCCCCGCTGATTCTCCAGGCGGAAACCTACGAGAAGGCCCCGGCGGCCGAAGTTCATCAACATGCCGAAGGCGCCATGGCCGGCCATAGCCACGACGCCGAAGCCTGGGAACCGGAAGACGGCTGGCAGCGCGTGCTGTCCACCACCGGCGGCAACCTGGTGGTGGCCGTGGGCTTCGCCCTGATGCTGGCCGGCCTCTACACCCTGCGCGCGCCCAACCGCACCTCCCAGGGCCTGCTCTGGGGCCTGGCCGGTTACGCCACCTTCTGCCTGGCGCCAACCCTGGGCCTGCCGCCGGAGCTGCCGGGCACCGCCGCCGCCGACCTGGTGCAGCGGCAGATCTGGTGGGTCGGTACTGCCGCCTCCACCGCAGTGGGCATCGCGCTGATGGTGTTCGCCGGCAACTGGCTGCTCAAAGCCCTGGGCGCGGCGATCCTGGTGGTGCCCCATGTAATCGGCGCGCCACAGCCGGAAGTGCACTCGATGCTGGCGCCAGAGGCGCTGGAAGCGCAGTTCAAGATCGCCTCGCAACTGACCAACGCCGCTTTCTGGCTGGCCCTGGGACTGATCAGCGCCTGGCTGTTCCGTCGCGACCGCTACTCGGCATGATCGCAACCCGCGCAGCGCCGACCCTGGTGGTCGGCCTGGGCTGCCAGAAAGGCTGCCCGGCGAGCACGCTGCGCGAGTTGCTGGAACAGGTGCTTGCCGCCCATCGCCTGGAGCATCGGCAACTGGCGGCCCTGGCCAGCATCGACCTGAAGCGCAGCGAACCGGGCCTGCTGCAACTGGCCGAACAGCTGAGGCTGCCGCTGACCTGTTTCAGCAGTGCGCAACTGGCGCCCTACGCCCTGCGCCTGAGCCATCGTTCGCAGATCGCCTACGAACGCACCGGCTGCTACGGGGTGGCCGAAAGCGCGGCCCTGGCCATGGCCGAACAGTTGCATCCGGCCCCGGTGCAACTGCTGATTACCCGGCAAAAATACGCCCAGGCCACCCTGGCCATGGCCGCCTGGCGCTGAAATCGCCGATAATCCCCGCCCTTGATCATGAGCGTTGCTCATCTGAAGCCCCGCTCCCGCCCCTTTTGCACAGGACCACGGCATGACCGTCTATTTCATCGGCGCCGGCCCCGGCGACCCGGAGCTGATCACCGTCAAGGGCCAGCGCCTGATCCACAGTTGCCCGGTGATCATCTATGCCGGCTCCCTGGTGCCCCAGGCAGTACTCGAAGGCCACAGTGCCGTGCAGGTGATCAACAGCGCCGAGCTGCACCTGGAGCAGATCATCCAGGCCATCAGCCAGGCCCATGCCCTGGGCCAGGATGTGGCCCGGGTGCACTCCGGCGACCCGAGCCTGTATGGCGCCATCGGCGAGCAGATCCGCTGCCTGCGGGCGCTGGGCATTCCCTTTGAAATCGTCCCCGGGGTCACCGCCACCGCGGCCTGCGCGGCGTTGCTGGAAGCCGAGCTGACCCTGCCGGATGTGTCCCAGAGCGTGATCCTGACCCGCTACGCGGACAAGACCGCGATGCCCGCCGGCGAGGAATTCGCCAGCCTGGCGGCCCATGGCGCCACCATGGCGATTCACCTGGGGGTCAATCACCTGCAGAACATTGTTGCCGAACTGCTGCCCCACTACGGCGCCGACTGCCCGATTGCCGTGGTGCACCGGGCCACCTGGCCGGACCAGGATTGGGTACTGGGCACCCTGGCGGACATCGTCGACAAGGTGGCGGCCAAGGGTTTCCGGCGTACGGCGCTGATTCTGGTAGGTCGAGTGCTGGCCACGGATGCCTTCAGCGAGTCGTCGCTGTATCGCGCCGGACACGCGCACCTGTATCGCCCGTAACAGGCATAAAAAAACGGCGCTCACGGGGCGCCGTTTTTCATGCCGCAGCGAACGCCTTAGTAGTAGGCGTTTTCTTTCTGCGTGTGGTCGGTGACGTCACGCACGCCCTTGAGCTCGGGAATACGCTCGAGCAGGGTACGTTCGATCCCTTCCTTGAGGGTCACATCGGCCTGGCCGCACCCCTGGCAACCACCACCGAACTGCAGCACGGCGATGCCGTCGTCGACCACTTCGATCAGGCTGACCTGGCCGCCGTGGCTGGCCAGCCCCGGGTTGATCTCGGTTTGCAGGTAGTAGTTGATGCGCTCGTTGATCGGGCTGTCGGCATTGACCATCGGCACCTTGGCGTTGGGCGCCTTGATGGTCAGCTGGCCGCCCATGCGGTCGGTGGCGTAGTCGACCACCGCATCATCGAGGAAGCCTTCGCTGAAGGCGTCGATGTAGGCGGTGAAGCTTTTCAGGCCCAGGGCCTTGTCTTCGGGCTTCTCTTCGCCGGGCTTGCAATAGGCGATGCAGGTCTCGGCGTACTGAGTGCCTGGCTGGGTGATGAAGATGCGGATGCCGATCCCCGGGGTGTTCTGCTTGGATAGCAGATCAGCCAGATAATCGTGGGCGGCGTCGGTAATGGTTATGGCGCTCATAGTGGTTCCTCGCAGACGTGGGCGCAGTTTACGCCAATCGTCGCCGCTGACAAAGTCCTAGTATTTTGCTCGGGATAGACCTTGGTATAAGGTCGCCCCGGGCTTTGCAAAAGGTGGCCCGGGGCTCTGTTTCAGAGGTTTTCGTAGCGGTTCATGTCCATGACCCCGGCTTCCACCGGGTCGGTTTCCTGCAAGTAGCGGGTCTGGTCATGGAAGTACTGCCAGAACTGCGGATGGCTGCGGCGGATACCCCAGCGCTCGACGATCTTCTCGAAGCTGGCGCCGTCGCGGGCTTCCTGCATGGCCTGGACAAAGGCCGGCACCTGCGCCGAGGGCACATTGAACATGAAGTTCGGGTAGCTGCTGAGTATCCCCGGGAAGATCGTCAGGGTGTCCAGCCCCGGCTGATAGCGCAGCGACTCGCCGAGCATGAAGGCCACGTTACTGTGGGCGCGGTTGCGCATCATGCTGTAGAACTCGCGCTTGCCGCTTGGCGCCTGGATGCGCAGCAAGGTGGTTTCCGGCAACTGCTCGATCACCTTGAGCCCCGCCGCCGGGCGCGCCGCCAAGGCGCTCAGGGCCTGTTCGGCGTCCTGCAGCGCAGGGTCGATATTGGGCCGCGAGCAGTAGGCGCTGGCGCAACGGTTGATTGGGTCGGGCTTGGCGTTGAGCTCGCCGTAGCGGGCCAGCAGCTGGTTGGCGAAGTCTTTCTTCGGGTCCTTGGGGTCGAGCTTCAGGGCACTGCGCTTGCTGTCGTCGATGGACTCGTAATCCAGCCACATCTTGAACTTGCCGCTGTTCTGGTACCAGTCGTCGAGGAAGTCCTCGCGGGTGCCGGCGGGCATCAGGCGCAGGAAGTTCTGCTCGGCGCCATTGCGGATCAGGTCGAAGTACAGGCGGGTCTGGGCCTGGTGCGAAACGTTGCCGAACACATCGAAATTCACTGCCAGCTGGTAATAGGTGCGCTCCAGCAAGGGGTAGTCGAACAACCACAGGGTCTGCGGCACCTCGCCGATCAGGCCCTTGGTCACCGAGGCGCTGTCGAAGTGGCGGAAGATGCTCAGCAGCGCGTTGTCGTTGCCGGCCCAGAGGGTCGACCAGCTCGGTGCCGGCACCTCGGCATAAGCGTCGCGGCGCAGCGCCTCGTACTCGTTGCGCTTGTCGCGGTAGGCCAGCCACAGGCTGAGCACACTGCCCACGTCGTCGTTCTGTCCGGGCATGGCCAGCAGCGGCGTGGCCTGGCCGCGATAGGCCGGATCGGTAATGTACAGGTCGTGCTCCGGGGCCTGGAACAGCGCCCAGAAGTTGTCACGGATCACGTCGGTGGCGATCTGCCCGCGGCACACCGGGCCGCGGATAAAGGTGCGCACGAAGTACTCGGCGTTATCCAGCATGAACTGGTAGCGGGCCTTGGCCGGGATCGCCTCGAAGGTCTCGAAGGGGTTGGCCCGGCGTGCCGGCCCGTAGCCCGGCAGGGCCGTGACCTGCCAGTCGCCGCTGTAGAACAGGGTCTTGACCCGGGCCATCTTCGCCGCGCTCAGCGGGTAGGTGATGTGGGTCTTGTGCACGATCACCCCCTGCACCGGCCACAGGCGGTAGTACACCTGGGTGCCCGGGTCGTCGTTGGGGCGGCGGGTGTTGATCAGGTCGATGGGCTGGCCGCTGGGGGTGCGCGAGCGTACCCACTGGAAGAAGTGCCCCGGCTCACCGCCTTCGAAATAGATATGGGCCAGGAACCAGTGTTCGAACAGCCAGCGCGCCACCAGGCTCTCGCGGGCGCCGGGGGCATTCAGCAGGTTTTCCCACTGCGCCACTTGCAGCGTTTCCCGGGCGCTGGGGGCCAGGCCCTGCTCGTCGATCGGCGCGCCCGAGGCCAGCCAGCGCTGCAGGGTCTGGTATTGCTGGTCGGTCAGGCCGGTGACCGCGAGCGGCATGCCTTCCTTGGGATGGGCGCTGGCGTAGCCGTCGAATTCCGCTGGTTGCGGGCACATGTTCTCGCGACCCAGACCCAGGACGATTTCGCTCGGCAACTTGGCATTGGGCTGCAGCGGCGTGCGGTGGCCCAGCTCCAGCATGCGCGCCATCAGCGCCGCCTGGCTGCCCTGGGCGTCGAGCACCGAATAGAAACCCTGGCGCTGCCAGGCCGCCTTGCCGCTGGCGTCATAGAACAGCCGCGTGGGCGCCTGGGCCTTGCTGCGCTCGCCGTCGTACACCGGAATTTTCGAAGCGCCGCGCCCTGCCCCTTCGCCACTGCCCAGGTTGAGCTGACAGGCGGAGTCGTAGCAGGCATGGCAGGCCACGCACTTCTCGGTGAAGATCGGCTGAATGTCGCGGGTGTAGGAAATCGCCGGCGCCGGACCTTGCGCCATGCACATTGAACTCAGAAGCAACAGCAGGCTGCTGACGGCAAAACGATACGGCATGTCCCTGGTCCCGAAAATGAAAACGCGGCGATTCTACCGGTCTCGTCGCCCTACCAACATGAGCGATATTCATGCAAAACCCGCGCATGCCGCAAAACCATGCAGGTTTGCTATGATCCACGCCCTTCGTAATGGCCCTACCAGGTAGTTCTCATGTCTGACCGCAGTGCTCGCCTCCACGCCCTCCAGCAAGCCCTCAAAGAGCGCATTCTGATTCTCGACGGCGGCATGGGCACCATGATCCAGAGCTACAAGCTCGAGGAGCAGGACTACCGTGGCAAGCGTTTCGCCGACTGGCCCAGCGACGTCAAGGGCAACAACGACCTGTTGGTGATCACCCGTCCGGACGTGATCGGAGGCATCGAGAAAGCCTACCTGGATGCCGGTGCCGACATCCTCGAGACCAACACCTTCAATGCCACGCGCATTTCCATGGCTGACTACGGCATGGAAGAACTGGCCTACGAACTCAACGTAGAAGGCGCACGGCTGGCGCGCAAGGTGGCCGACGCCAAGACCCTGGAGAACCCAGGCAAGCCGCGCTTCGTCGCCGGCGTGCTGGGCCCTACCAGCCGCACCTGCTCGCTGTCGCCGGACGTCAACAACCCGGGCTATCGCAACGTCACCTTCGATGAACTGGTGGAAAACTACACCGAGGCTACCAAGGGCCTGATCGAAGGTGGTGTCGACCTGATCCTGATCGAAACCATCTTCGACACCTTGAACGCCAAGGCGGCGATCTTCGCCGTGCAGGGCGTGTTCGAGGAGCTGGGCGTCGAACTGCCAATCATGATCTCCGGGACCATCACCGACGCCTCGGGCCGGACGCTTTCCGGGCAGACCACCGAGGCCTTCTGGAACTCCGTGGCCCACGCCAAGCCGATCTCGGTGGGCCTGAACTGCGCCCTGGGTGCCAGTGAGCTGCGGCCCTACCTGGAAGAGCTGTCGAACAAGGCCAGCACCCACGTTTCCGCGCACCCCAACGCCGGCCTGCCCAACGAGTTCGGCGAGTACGACGAGCTGCCGGAACAAACCGCCAAGGTCATCGAGGAGTTCGCCCAGAGCGGTTTCCTCAACATCGTCGGCGGCTGCTGCGGCACCACCCCGGGGCATATCGGCGCCATCGCCAAGGCCGTGGCCGGCTACGCCCCGCGGCAGATCCCGGAGATTCCCAAGGCCTGCCGCCTGTCGGGCCTGGAGCCGTTCACCATCGATCGCAGCTCGCTGTTCGTGAACGTCGGCGAACGCACCAACATCACCGGTTCCGCCAAGTTCGCCCGGCTGATCCGCGAGGACAACTACACCGAAGCCCTGGAAGTGGCCCTGCAGCAGGTGGAAGCCGGCGCCCAGGTGATCGACATCAACATGGACGAGGGCATGCTGGATTCGAAGAAGGCGATGGTCACCTTCCTCAATCTGATTGCCGGCGAGCCGGATATTTCCCGGGTGCCGATCATGATCGACTCCTCCAAGTGGGAAGTGATCGAAGCCGGCCTCAAGTGCATCCAGGGCAAGGGCATCGTCAACTCCATCAGCATGAAGGAAGGCGTCGAACAGTTCATTCACCATGCCAAGCTGTGCAAGCGCTATGGCGCCGCAGTGGTGGTGATGGCCTTCGACGAGGTCGGCCAGGCCGACACCGAGGCGCGCAAGAAGGAAATCTGCAAGCGCTCCTACGACATCCTGGTCAATGAAGTGGGCTTCCCGCCGGAAGACATCATCTTCGACCCGAACATTTTCGCCGTGGCCACCGGCATCGAGGAACACAACAACTACGCGGTGGACTTCATCAACGCCTGCGCCTATATCCGCGACGAGCTGCCCTATGCCCTGAGCTCTGGCGGCGTGTCCAACGTGTCGTTCTCGTTCCGCGGCAACAACCCGGTGCGCGAGGCGATCCACTCGGTGTTCCTGCTGTACGCGATCCGCAACGGCCTGACCATGGGCATCGTCAACGCCGGCCAACTGGAGATCTACGACCAGATCCCGCAGCAGCTGCGTGACGCCGTGGAAGACGTGATCCTCAACCGCACTCCGGAAGGCACCGACGCCCTGCTGGCGATCGCCGACCAGTTCAAGGGCGATGGCAGTGTCAAGGAAGCCGAGACCGAGGAATGGCGCAGCTGGGAAGTCAACAAGCGCCTGGAGCATGCCTTGGTCAAGGGCATCACCAGCCATATCGTCGAGGACACCGAAGAATCGCGCCAAAGCTTCAGCCGGCCGATCGAGGTGATCGAAGGCCCGCTGATGTCCGGCATGAACGTGGTTGGCGACCTGTTCGGCGCCGGCAAGATGTTCCTGCCCCAGGTGGTGAAATCCGCCCGGGTGATGAAGCAGGCGGTGGCGCACCTGATTCCCTTTATCGAGCTGGAGAAAGGCGACAAGCCGGAAGCCAAGGGCAAGATCCTCATGGCCACGGTCAAGGGCGACGTGCACGACATTGGCAAGAACATTGTCGGTGTGGTGCTGGGCTGCAACGGCTACGACATCGTCGACCTCGGGGTGATGGTGCCGGCGGAGAAGATCCTCCAGGTGGCCAAGGAACAGAAGTGCGACATCATCGGTCTTTCCGGGCTGATCACCCCGTCCCTGGACGAGATGGTCCATGTCGCCCGCGAAATGCAGCGCCAGGATTTCCACCTGCCGCTGATGATCGGTGGCGCCACCACCTCCAAGGCCCACACCGCGGTGAAGATCGAGCCCAAGTACAGCAATGATGCGGTGGTCTACGTCACCGATGCCTCCCGCGCCGTGGGCGTGGCCACCCAGTTGCTGTCCAAGGAGCTCAAGGCCGGTTTCGTCGACAAGACCCGGGAAGAATACGTGGAGGTGCGCGAACGCACCGCCAACCGCAGCGCCCGCACCGAGCGCCTGAGCTACGCCGCGGCCATCGCCAAGAAGCCGCAGTTCGACTGGGCCGGGTACCAGCCGGTCAAGCCGAGCTTCACCGGCGCCCGGGTGCTGGACAATATCGACCTCAAGGTGCTGGCCGAATACATCGACTGGACACCGTTCTTCATCTCCTGGGACCTGGCTGGCAAGTTCCCGCGCATCCTCGAGGACGAGGTGGTGGGTGAAGCCGCCACCGCGCTGTACCAGGACGCCCGGGAGATGCTCGACAAGCTGATCGACGAGAAGCTGATCAGCGCCCGCGCGGTGTTCGGTTTCTGGCCGGCCAACCAGGTGCAGGATGACGACCTGGAAGTCTATGGCGACGATGGCCAGCCCCTGGCTCGCTTGCACCACTTGCGCCAGCAGATCATCAAGACCGACGGCAAGCCGAACTTCTCCCTGGCCGACTTCGTGGCGCCCAAGGACAGCGGCATTACCGACTACGTGGGCGGCTTTATCACCACCGCAGGGATCGGCGCCGAGGAAGTGGCCAAGGCCTACCAGGATGCCGGTGACGACTACAACTCGATCATGGTCAAGGCCCTGGCCGACCGCCTGGCCGAGGCCTGCGCCGAGTGGCTGCACCAGCAGGTGCGCAAGGACTACTGGGGTTACGCTCAGGACGAGGTGCTGGACAACGAGGCGCTGATCAAGGAGCAGTACAGCGGCATCCGCCCTGCCCCGGGCTACCCGGCCTGCCCCGACCACACCGAGAAAAGCACCCTGTTCGCCCTGCTCGACCCCGAGGCCAGCGAAGGCCGCGCGGGCCGCAGCGGCGTGTTCCTGACCGAGCACTACGCCATGTTCCCGGCGGCAGCGGTCAGCGGCTGGTACTTCGCTCATCCGCAGGCGCAGTACTTTGCCGTGGGCAAGGTCGACAAGGACCAGGTGCAGAGCTACACCGAGCGCAAGGGCCAGGACCTGGCCGTGAGCGAACGCTGGCTGGCGCCGAACCTGGGCTACGACAACTGATCGACCGCCCGCACCTGTAGGAGCCGGCTTGCCGGCGAAGAGGCCCGAGAGCCCTGCACTGCACTCTCGAACACCTTCGCCGGCAAGCCGGCTCCTGCGTTATTGATTGCCCCCAACACTGCAGCCTGCATTGTCTATGCTCTGTTGACACTCCACAGTGTCGAGGGATTTATGGACGAGCCAAGCAAGGACAATCAGCCTCCGACCTTCCTGCAAATGATGCAAAGCGTGCTGGCCGCGGCCTTCGGCGTGCAGAGCGGGAAGAACCGCGCCCGCGACTTCAGCCACGGCAAGCCCAGCCACTTCATCGTGCTGGGCATTCTCTTCACCACCCTGTTCGTGCTGGTGCTGCTGGGGATTGCCAAGCTGGCGATGCACCTGGCCGGGGTCTGAAGCCCTCAGCGCAACAGCAGCTGCAAACCGAAGGGGTAGCGGTAGCTGTCCGGCTTGCCTTGGGCGGACAGCCCGCGAAAGTCGAAATGGGTGCCGACCTGATCGCCCTTTTGCAGCAACTGCCGGGCCTGGGCCGGGGTCAGTGACTGGAACAGTGACAGGTGCCAATCCGGGCCACCCAGGCGCTGGGCATCCAGGCCCAGGGCATCGTCATGCAGGGCCACCAGGGCCCAGCCACCGAGGGTGAAGTGCCCGGCCATCAGCACCGATAATTGCCCGTCGATCAAGGCCTGCAAGGCTGCGGGGGAACTGTTGACCCCGCTGAACAGCAGATCGGCCCCGGGCTTGCGCCCCAACTCCCGGGCAGCGTCCATGGCCCCCAGGGCCATCTCATCGTTGGCCGACCAGATCAGCCGGGCCTGCGGATAACGCACCAGCAACTGCTGCGCCTGGCTGTAGGCGCGCTGGCGATTCCATTCGCCGTAGACCAATTGGCGCAATTGCACCTGCGGGTGCTCGGCTAGGGCCCGACGCAGGCCACGTTCGCGCAACTGTGCCGCAGGCGTGACCTTGAGCCCGGAAAACGCCAGCAACTCGATCGCCTGCCCGTCCGGCACCGGGCCGAGCTTGCGCAGCAACTCATTGAGCATCCGATAACCAGCTTCCTCATCGTCGCCGACCATGCTGCCGACCCAGTCGGAATACTTGTGCTGGCTTTGCCCAATCAGCTCCCGCTGGTCCAGGGTCAGCGGGCTGTTGACGATAAACAGCTTGATCCCGGCGCCCTGGGACAGGCGCAGGATCTGCGGCGCAACGTACTGCTCGTTGACCAGCATCAGGTAATCGGGCTTGTTCGGGCCCTGGAGAATTTCCCGGGCCTGGTCGAGGGTGTTTTGCGGGTTGCGCTCGGCGTAGAGGATGCGCAGTTCCATGCCCAGGTCGCGAGCGGCGGCCTGCATGAACTGCGAGTAACTGACCCAGAAGGTTTCCGTTGAATTGCCGGGGTTGAGAAACACCACCGACGTGGCCTGGGCCACCGTGCAGAACGGCAGACTCAGGCACAGTACCCACTTGCACAAAACCTTGAACATCGTGAAAAGAGCCCCAGAAAAATCCCCGGCAGTATAACTGGCAAAACACTGGCCAACGGCTATAGATTGCGGGTTTTGTCCGACAATCCGGGCTCTATTGTTGAGTGGTACTACTGGTGGCTGACCCAAAACACGGCCGTACCCACGACCAGTATGATCAGAAAGAGAATGGCCCAAGCATCAACGCTACTGTCACTTTTTCTAGCTTTGGTAGGAGGGTTCATAGCATCGCCTCTAGTAGATTTTGTCGGTGACTGCTCAAACACAGGGCACAGTTAAGCCCAGTATTGCCCCTACCACAAATGGGGTTACTGTCACGCCCCTACCGTTAGTCGTTTTGGTTCTTTGCATATACTCAAACATCACTTTTGCGCATAACCGCAAACTGGTATCGTTCGGCGGCTCCGTTGGGAGTGCGCGGCCGTGCGCGCAGAGATTGCTTACATGGGTGACGTTGAGCGTGAACGCAGGCAGGACGAGGTGAAACCGGTGCAAGCCCCGGTCGACGCCAGTCGGCACAACATAGCCAAGCCGTTTACCGCAGTATTTGCCGAGTGCGCTTCGGCGCCACCTGTAGCCTGAGAACTGGACCTATATGTACGTATACGACGAGTACGATCAGCGGATCATCGAGGACCGCGTCAAGCAGTTCCGTGATCAGACCCGACGCTATCTGGCAGGTGAGCTGAGCGAAGAAGAATTCCGCCCCCTGCGCCTGCAGAATGGCCTCTATATCCAACGCTTCGCCCCGATGCTGCGAGTCGCCGTGCCCTACGGCCAACTGACCGCGCGCCAGGCGCGGATGATGGCCAAGATCGCCCGCGACTACGACAAGGGCTACGCGCACATCAGCACCCGGCAGAACGTGCAGTTCAACTGGCCGGCCCTGGAAGACATCCCGGACATCCTCGCCGAGCTGGCCACCGTGCAGATGCACGCCATCCAGACCAGCGGCAACTGCCTGCGCAACGTCACCACCGACCAGTTCGCCGGCGTGGCCGCCGATGAGCTGATCGACCCGCGCCCCTGGTGCGAGATCGTCCGCCAGTGGACCACCTTCCACCCGGAATTCGCCTACCTGCCGCGCAAGTTCAAGATCGCCATCAATGGCTCGACCTCTGACCGTGCGGCAATCGAAGTCCACGACATTGGCCTGGAGCCGGTGTACAACGCCGCCGGCGAGCTGGGTTTCCGCGTGCTGGTGGGTGGTGGCCTGGGCCGCACCCCGGTGGTCGGCGCCTTTATCAATGAGTTCCTGCCGTGGCAGGACCTGCTGAGCTACCTCGACGCCATCCTGCGGGTGTACAACCGCTACGGCCGTCGCGACAACAAGTACAAGGCGCGGATCAAGATCCTGGTCAAGGCCCTGACCCCCGAAGTGTTTGCCGAGAAGGTTGAGGCCGAGATGGTCCACCTGCGCGGCGGCCAGACCACCCTCACCGATGCCGAAGTGCATCGCGTGGCCAAGCACTTCGTCGACCCGGACTACAAGAGCCTGAGCAACCAGGACGCCGAACTGGCCGCCCTGGACCAAGAGCACCCGGGTTTTGCCCGCTGGCGTGTCCGCAACACCCTGGCCCACAAGAAGCCGGGCTATGTGGCCGTGACCCTGTCGCTCAAGCCCACTGGCGTGGCCCCGGGCGACGTCACCGACAAGCAGTTCGATGCCATCGCCGACCTGGCCGAGCGCTACAGCTTCGGCCAGTTGCGCACCTCCCACGAACAGAACGTGATCCTCGCCGACGTCGAGCAGAGCCAGCTGTTCACCCTGTGGGGCGAGCTGCGTGAAAACGGCTTCGCCACCCCGAACATCGGCCTGCTGACCGACATCATCTGCTGCCCGGGGGGCGACTTCTGCTCCCTGGCCAATGCCAAGTCGATCCCCATCGCCGAATCCATCCAGCGCCGCTTCGACGACCTGGACTACCTGTTCGACATCGGCGAGCTGGACCTCAACATCTCCGGTTGCATGAACGCTTGCGGCCACCACCACGTGGGCCATATCGGCATCCTCGGGGTGGACAAGAAAGGCGAGGAGTTCTACCAGGTTTCCCTGGGAGGCAGCGCCAGCCGCGACGCCAGCCTGGGCAAGATCCTCGGCCCGTCCTTCGCCCAGGACGACATGCCCGATGTGATCTCCAAGCTGATCGACGTGTATGTGGAGCAGCGCACCGAAGACGAGCGCTTTATCGACACCTACCAACGTATTGGCATCGACCTCTTCAAGGAGCGCGTCTATGCAGCGAATCATTAAGAACAACGAGGTCATCGACGAAACCTGGCACCTGCTGCCCAAGGACGCGACCCTCGACGGCATCTCCAACTGCGACGACCTGATCGTGCCCCTGGCCCTGTGGCGCGAGCATGCCCATGCCCTCAAGGCCCGCGATGGCGGCCTGGGCGTGTGGCTGGATGCCGACGAGGAAGCTGAGGAAATTGGCGATGATGTGCAGCAGTTCCAGGTCATTGCCCTGAACTTCCCCGCCTTCACCGATGGCCGCAACTACTCCAACGCCCGCCTGCTGCGTGACCGCTACGGCTTCAAGGGCGAACTGCGGGCGATTGGCGATGTGCTGCGCGACCAGCTGTTCTACCTGCAGCGCTGTGGCTTCGACGCCTACGCCCTGCGGGCCGACAAGGACCCCTACGAAGCCCTGGAAAGCCTCAAGGACTTCTCGGTGACCTACCAGGCCGCCACCGACCAGCCGCTGCCGCTGTTCCGCCGCCGCTGAGTCAAGGCGTCAACAAAAAGCCCTGGACCGGGAAACCGGTTCAGGGCTTTTTTGTCTCTGCCTACTGCCTCTATCGTAGGAGCCGGCTTGCCGGCGAAGAGGCCCTTGGATTCGATGGTGATCTGGAGGGCGCCTTCGCTGGAACGCGGAACGCCGCCCGGCCAGCTCCTACACAAGCTGGCTCTTGCAATTGGGGCGTTACCAGAAACGCTGCTGGGTCAAGCGACTCCACCAGGTCAGCAACACCCGGTCAATGGAACCACTGGCTGCCAGGCCAACCCGCTCCTGCAGACTCTTGCGCTCGGCATAGTGCAGGTGGAACACCTCGGCGTTCTTGGCCTTGGCGGCCAGGTACTCGTCGCTGGTCTGCAACTCGTCCACCAGCAGTTTTTCCTGCGCCGCCACTCCCAGCCACACCTCGCCGGTGGCCACTTCATCGATGGCCAGTTGCGGGCGATAGCGCGCCACGAAGTTCTTGAACAGTTGATGGGTCACGTCCAGGTCTTCCTGGAATTTCTCCCGACCCTTCTCGGTGTTCTCGCCGAATACCGTCAGGGTGCGCTTGTACTCGCCGGCGGTGAGCACTTCAAAATCGATGTCGTGCTTCTTCAGCAGGCGATTGACATTGGGCAGTTGGGCCACCACGCCAATCGAACCGAGGATGGCGAACGGTGCGCTGATAATCTTCTCGCCGATGCAGGCCATCATGTAGCCGCCGCTGGCCGCGACCTTGTCGATGCACACCGTCAGCGGCACCCCGGCCTGGCGGATGCGCGCCAGCTGCGACGAGGCCAACCCATAGCTGTGCACCATGCCGCCGCCACTTTCCAGGCGCAGCACCACTTCGTCCTTGGGCGTGGCCAGGCTCAGCAGCGCGGTGATTTCGTGGCGCAGGCCTTCTGTGGCCGAGGCCTTGATATCGCCATTGAAATCCAGCACGAACACCCGGGGCTTGGCCTCGGATGGCTGTTTCTTGTGCTTCTTCTCGCTCTTTTCGGCCTTGCTCTTGGCCTTGCGCAGGGCCTTGAGCTGTTCCTTGTCCAACAGGCTCTGCTCCAGGCGCTCGCGCAGGTCCTTGTAGAAATCGTTAAGCTTGCTGACCTGCAACTGCCCCACACCCTTGCGTCGGCCCTTGCTGCGCAGCGCGGCGGCGGTGATCAGCACCACCAGGATGGCGACCACCAGGGTCACGGTCTTGGCCAGGAAACTGGCATATTCGGTGAAAAACTCCACAGGCACTCCTCAAACATGAATCGCTGCCAAGCCGCAGCGCAATGGGCCCAAGCATACCGGCGCGACCGAGCCGCCACCAGCGGCGAAACCTCGCGTAACCAAGCTCTAACAAGCATTTCAAACAAGCGTATGTTTTTTCATTGACAGCTCACCGGCATCCTCATAACCTCGCAAAACTTTCAACGTGCCGGGATGACGCGGACGTGGGCAGCATCTACCTGATTCGACATGGCCAGGCCTCCTTCGGTGCCGACGACTACGACGTGCTGTCGCCCGTTGGCGTGCGCCAGGCGCAGGTGCTCGGCGAGCATATGGCGGCCCTCGGCGTGAGCTTCGATCGCTGCCTGTCAGGCAACCTGCGGCGCCAGCAGCACACCGCGCAGAGCGCCATGCAGCAGATGGCCGCCGCCGGCCAGAGCAGCCCGGAGCTGGAAATCGACGCCGCGTTCAACGAGTTCGATGCCGACGCCATCATCCGCGCCCTGCTGCCCGACCTGTTGTCCCAGGAGCCCGAAGCGCTCAAGGTACTGCGCCAGCCCGCGCAGCACCGCGCCGAGTTCCAGCGCATCTTTGCCCTGATCATCCAGCGCTGGCTGGCCGGCACCTACGACCCGCCCGGCCTGGAAAGCTGGCTGGGGTTCGTCGAGCGGGTCCAGGGCGGCCTGCAGCGAATTCTCGAAGCGGCGGACAACCAGCAGAAGATCGCCGTGTTCACCTCCGGCGGCACCATCACCGCCCTGCTCCACCTGATTACCCGGATACCTGCCCAGCAGGCGTTCGAACTGAATTGGCAAATCGTCAACACCTCGCTCAACCAGCTGAAGTTTCGCGGACGCGAGGTGTCTTTGGCCTCCTTCAACGGTCATGCCCATCTGCAACTGTTGAAGGCCCCGGAGCTCATCACCTTCCGTTGAGCCCGAATCACTGTGAACCCCGGCTGTAACCACCCATAAAAGGATCGAACCATGACCTCCGTAGCTGACGCCGTACAAGCCATGCAAGCCAAGTTCAACCCAGCTGCCGCTGCCGGCCTGGACCTGGTCTTCGGTTTCCGTATCGATGATTCCAAGCACTTCTCCCTGGTCGTCAAGGACAGCACCTGCGAACTGAAAGAAGGCGAGAACCCAGACGCCCAGGTCACCCTGGTGATGGACGGCGAAACCCTGGACGGCATCGTCAGCGGCGAAACCGACGGCATGCAAGCCTTCATGGGCGGCAAGCTGCGCGCCGAAGGCGACATGATGCTGGCCATGAAGCTGAGCGAGCTGTTCCCAGCCTAAGACCCCACAAGGTCTGGCTGCACCCGAATCCCGCCCTGGTGGCGGGATTTGTCGTTTCTGGCTCCAAAAAAGTCCCTGGCCCGCGCCTTTGCCCTGAATCAATACCGCTGGGCGGCTGGTATTTGGGCCAACACGCTTGATTGATCTCGGTCAGTTATCGCCCCACAACGCCCCTCTACTCTTGCGCCTTCCATTGCGGCCAGGGACGGCTCAGCCGGAACCCCTGCCACACCGCTATCACTCACGGAAGAGTCTGCTTATGCGATCACTGAAGATCATCCTGCTGTCCACCGCCTTCAATGGCCTGACGCAACGCGCCTGGCTCGACCTGCGCCAGGCCGGGCACCGCCCCAGCGTGGTGCTGTTCACCAGCGAGGAAGAGGTTTGCCGGCAGATCGAGGAGGCCGAGGCCGACCTGGTGATCTGCCCCTTCCTCAAGGACCGGGTGCCGCAACAACTGTGGAGCCAGAGCAAGCGTCCGGTGGTGATCATTCACCCAGGCATCGTCGGCGACCGCGGCGCCAGCGCCCTGGACTGGGCCATCAGCAAGGAACTCAAGCGCTGGGGCGTCACCGCACTGCAAGCGGTGGAGGAAATGGACGCCGGGCCGATCTGGTCCACCCGTGAATTCAACCTGCCGGCCGGGCTGCGCAAATCCGAGCTGTACAACGGCCTGGTCAGTGACGCGGCGATCCACTGCATCCGTGATGTGGTGGAAAAATTCCGCAATGGCTACACCCCCGAACCCCTGGACTACAGCAAGCCGTCGGTGCTCGGGCGCCTGCAACCGAACATGAAGCAGTGCGACCGCACCTTCAGCTGGCACGACTGCGCGCAGTTCATCAAGCGCAGCATCGACGCCGCCGACGGCCAGCCCGGGGTGCTGGCAAGCCTTGCTGGCGGCCAGTACTACGTCTACGACGCCCACCTGGATTCGCGCAGCGGCATTCCCGGGCAACTGCTGGCGGTGCACGACGACGCGGTGCTGGTGGCCTGCGGCGACCACAGCCTGTGGATCGGCGCCCTGCGCCTCAAGCCCCAGCCCGACGAGGAAACCATCAAGCGCCCGGCCCGCCATGTACTTGGCGAACGCCTGGAAGGCGTGCCGGTGCTGGACTGGTCGGTGGCCAGCACGCCATTCAGCACCGAGGCCTACCAGCCGATCCGCTATCGCGAGTCGGGCCTGGTGGGCGAGTTGACCTTCGAGTTCTACAACGGCGCCATGAGCACCGAACAGTGCCAGCGCCTGGTCAGCGCCCTGCGCTGGGCCAAGGCCCGGGACACCCAGGTGCTGCTGGTGCGCGGTGGGCGCGGCGCCTTCAGCAACGGCGTGCACCTGAACGTGATCCAGGCCGCCCCGGAGCCGGGCCTGGAAGCCTGGGCCAATATCCAGGCCATCGACGATGTCTGCCAGGAACTGCTCACCGCACGCCAGCTGGTGGTCAGCGGCCTGACCGGCAATGCCGGCGCCGGCGGCCTGATGCTGGCCCTGGCCGCCGACGTGGTGCTGGCCCGCGCCGACACCGTGTACAACCCGCACTACAAGAGCATGGGCCTGTTCGGCTCGGAGTACTGGACCTACAGCCTGCCCCGCGCCGTGGGCCAGACCCTGGCCCGGCAACTGACCGAAGCCTGCCTGCCGATCAGCGCCTTGCAAGCCCTGCAGATGGGCATGGTGCAGGAGGTGGGCCCGCGCTGCCCGGACGAGTTCGGCCTGTGGCTGCTGCAACGGGCCAATGGCGTGCTCAGCGACCCGCGCTACCAGCACCTGCGCCAGCGCAAGCTGGATGCCGACCCGCAACTGATGCAGCACTGCCGCAACAGCGAGCTTGAGGAAATGCACCTGGACATGGTGCAGAATCGCAAGGGCTTCGCCGAGAAGTGCCGCAACTTCGTCTACAAGCGCAAGGCCTGCTGCACCCCAGAACGCTTGATCGAAGACTGGGCCAAACCCCAGGACATCGCCCTGGTGGGCTGAGCCGCTTCACCGCTACCGGCTTGATTGCCTGCTTGGCGGCTTGACCTTTGCCCTTCCTGAACCGCCGCCCGACTCCCGGGCGGCGAATTCAGGCCTGCACCTGCAACAGCAAGGCCACCAGCGCCGTCCAACCGGTTTGATGGGAAGCCCCCAGCCCACGCCCGGTGTCACCATGGAAGTACTCATGGAACAGCACCAGCTCGCGATCCTCGGCTGTTACCTGCAATTGCGGGTAGCCACTCATGGAGGGCCGCAGCCCCTGCTCGTCCCGCAGAAACAGGCGGGTCAGGCGCTGGCTCAGGCTATCGGCCACTTCGCCCAGGGACGCCAGATAACCCGAGCCCTGCGGGTACTCCACCGAGAAATTGACGTCGTAGTAACGATGAAACTCGCGCAGGGACTCGATCAGCATGTAGTTGATCGGCATCCACAACGGCCCGCGCCAGTTGGAGTTGCCGCCATACAGCCGTGAATCGGATTCCGCCGGGGTGTAGCGGGCGCACAGCTGATGGCCGTCCACCTGCATCACGAAGGGCTGCTCGAAGGCCTTGGACAGGGAACGAATGCCGAACGCCGAGAGAAACTCGCGCTCATCCAGCATGCGCTTGAGCAGATCCTTGGTGCGTTCGCCGCGCAGCAGCGCCAGCAGCACCCGGTTGCCCTGGCCCGGCTCGTACCAGCGCGACACCAGGCTGGCCAGGTCCGGCCGGTGGTGCAGAAAGCCAAGCAGGCGCTGGGCCAGCCCCGGCAGCTCGGCATGTTCGTGCGGCTCCAGCACCTGCACCGCGAACAGCGGCATCAGGCCGACGATGGAGCGCAGGCGCAGCGGTTCGCTCTGGCCATCGGGGCGCTGCAGCACGTCGTAAAAGAACTGGTCTTGCTCGTCCCACAGGCCCTCGGCGCTGTCGTCCACACGGTTGATGGCGCCGGCGATATACAAGAAGTGCTCGAAGAACTTCACCGCCATATCCACATACACCCCGTTGCGCTTGGCCAGCTCCAGGGCGATGCGCATCAGGTCCAGGGCGTAGGCCGCGACCCAGGCGGTGCCATCGGCCTGATCCAGGCTGAAGCCCTCGGGCAAGGGTGCGGAGCGGTCGAACAGGGCAATATTGTCCAGGCCGAGAAAACCGCCCTGGAACAGGTTGCGGCCCTCGGCGTCCTTGCGGTTGACCCACCAGGAAAAATTCAGCAGCAGCTTGTGGAAGATGCGTTCGAGAAAATCCAGGTCGCCCACCCCGGTCAGGGCCTTGTCCTGCTGGTAGACCCGCCAGCTGGCCCAGGCATGCACCGGCGGGTTGGCGTCGTCGAAACGCCACTCGTAGGCTGGCAATTGGCCATTGGGGTGCATGAAACGGTCCTTCACCAACAGCAACAGCTGCTGCTTGGCGAACGGCGGGTCGATCAGGGCCAGGGCCACGGCCTGGAAGCCCAGGTCCCAGGAGGCGTACCAGGGGTATTCCCAGGTGTCGGGCATGGACACAATGTCGGCGTTGCACAGGTGCCGCCAATGGCTGTTGCGCAGGTGCTGGCGCGAGCTGGGCGGCGGCGGTTGCCCGGGGTCGCCATCGAGCCACTGCTTGACCTCGAAGTAGTACAGTTGCTTGGACCACAGCAGCCCCGCCAGGGCCTGGCGCTGCACATTGCGCACATCCGGGTCGCTGATGCCCTGTTGCAGCGCGGCGTAGAACTCATCGGCCTCACCACGGCGCTGCTCGAACAGGCGCCGGGCCGCCACGGGTGGGCTGCCGGCCGGGGCAAAGCGCAGGTACAGGCTGCGGCTCTCGCCGCCCGCCAGCTCCAGCACAAAGTGCGCCGCCACCTTGGTGCCGCCGTCGAAGGCCACCGCCGTGGCCTGGCCGTTCACCAGGTAATCGTTGATGCCGTCCTTGAACGGCCCCGGCGAGGCCAGGCCATCGAGCTTGGGAAAGTTGCTGTCGTTGTTGCAAAACAGCCACTGGCAGGGCTCCGCGCCCCAGGCGCTGATTTCCCGGTCGGCCAGCCGCGCATGCCGCGCCAGCACCTTGTCGCCCTCCAGGCGCAGGCTCGGCCGGGGCTCGTCACCGCCCCAGCTCCAGCTGTTGCGCGCCCAGACCTGGGGCAGCACCCGCAGGCGCGCCGGCTGGTGAAAGCGGTTGTGCAGGGTGACCCGCATCAGCAGGTCGTCGGCGGTGTGCTTGGCGTATTCCACCGTGATATCGAAGTAGCGGTTGTCTTCGAACACGCCGCTGTCGAGGATCTCGTATTCGGCGTCCTGCAGCCCGCGCCGGGCGTTCTCGGCCACCAGGTCGGCATAGGGAAAGGCCGCCTGCGGGTACTTGTAGAGCATGCGCATATAGGCGTGGCTGGGCACCCCATCGAGGTAGAAGTACAGCTCCTTGACGTCCTCGCCATGGTTGCCTTCGGCGTTGTCCAGGCCGAACAGGCGCTCCTTGAGAATCGGGTCCTGCTCGTTCCACAGTGCCAGCCCCAGGCACCAGTGCTGGGCCTGGTCGGAGAACCCCGCCAGGCCATCCTCGCCCCAGCGGTAGGCGCGGCTGCGGGCGTGTTCATGGGGGAAATAGGCCCAGGCATCGCCATCGGCGCTGTAGTCCTCGCGCACCGTGCCCCACTGCCGCTCACTGAGGTAGGGGCCCCAGCGCCGCCAGTGCTCGGCGTCCGCACCGAGCAGGCGCCGGCCTTCAAGGGTATCGAGAATGCTCCCGGGGGATTGTGCCGTCATGACAGAGAAGTCCTTGGCCCTGTAGGTGAGTTGCAGTGTAGGAGCCAGCGCCCGCGCCAGCCGCCGGCAACTGTTGCAGGGTGCTGGGCCGCCGCCCCCGCAAAACCGCAGGAAAGCCCGTGCCAGAGCCATTGGCCTTAATTTTTTGGCGCCGGGCTCGTTATAATCGGCAACCCTTTTATGGCCACACGGATTCGATGATGTTCAGTTGCAAAGCGTTTTTTCCCGGTGTGCTGCTGGTGGCAGCCTGCTCGGCCCAGGCCACGGAGCTGGACTTGAGCTACCCACAGCCGCCCTTGGCAGAGGCCAGCACCCGGGCCCCGGAAAGCGATGCGCCCCCGCTCAAGCTGCAGTTCCAGCCGGCCATCCGTTACGAGCACAGCTGCAGCGGGCAATGCAGCTACGAAACCGATATCCAGCAGTTGCACGAGCGTGAAACCCGCCACAGCGCCAGCATTGGTTTCGACTGAGGCCGGGCATTGAAGCCCTGGCGCGCTTGATCCACACTCGCGCTCTCAAGTCCTACAGCAATCTCAGAAAGTCCTGTCAGGCCAGTGCCTTGTCCGGTTCTGGGGGCCTGCCTATAGTCATCGGTCGTCCTGATGACGAACGGGTTTGGCGACCCGATGGCCGTGTGCGAGAGCCCTGTAGTTGTTTGCAGGGCTTTTCGCATCCGTAACGCTGCCTTCATGGCAGCTGTACGTGGGAGACCTTCGGGTCTGCCGGCTCCCCGGTCCCGGTTCGCCAACCTGCGTACAGCTGCCACCCTTCGTTTGGCGACGATCGAGTGGCGCTCTCAACTGACCGAGGCGTTACTTATGAACAGATACATGCCGATCACCGGCCATGACTGCCTGATCCCTTCCCTGCTGATCGATACCCAGGCCCCTGCCGATGTGCTCTACGAAGCGGCTGCCTATCGCATCCGCGCCGTGACCCAGCTGCTGGAAACCTTCGCCGCCCGCCCGGACATCCCCGGCGATGCCCTGGTGCTGCAGGAACTGGCGCTGGTGTGCGCCATTCCCCTGCGTGATGGCTGTGATGTGCTGGATGTATTGGGCCGCCGCTTGCGGGCATAACCCCCAACCGCAGGAGCCGGCTTGCCGGCGAAGAGGCCCGCAAGCCTGATGCAAGGCTTGAGGCCGCCTTCGCGGGCAAGCCCGCTCCTACGCCACAGCCGCGGTGGTGGTAATTATCGGCCTTCAGTGCACACAAAAACGCAACACCAGGCTGCGTCCTTTGTGATGGCTGGGCTAGGGTGGAAGCGATACAGTCGGCCCATCAGCGACCCGACTGACGCCCGACACAAGGATGCGTTCGATGACTGATCTGCACGAACTCCAAGCCACCGAGCTGCTGGCGCAATTTGCCAGCCGCAGGCTTTCACCCCTGGACTACTACGAGCACCTGCTGGCCCATATCGCCGCCTGGGAGCCGCATATCCGTGCGCTCTACGCCTTCGACCCGGAGCAGGTGCGCCAGCAGGCCCGGGCCGCCACCGAGCGCTGGCACCAGGGCACGCCCAAGGGCCCGCTGGACGGCATCCCGGTGACGGTCAAGGAACTGATCGCCACCCAAGGCACGCCGATTCCCCTGGGCTGCGCCGCCACCCGCCTCACGCCGGCGCTGCAGGATGCACCGCCGGCGGCGCGGATGCGTGAGGCCGGGGCGATTATCCTGGCCAAGACCACGGTGCCGGATTTCGGCATGTTGTCATCCGGGCTGTCGAGCTTTCACGGCATCACCCGCAACCCCTGGAACACCGCCTGCAATACCGGCGGCTCCAGCTCCGGGGCCGCGGCCGCGGCGGCCGCCGGCTACGGGCCGCTGCATATCGGCACCGATATCGGCGGTTCGGTGCGCCTGCCGTCGGCCTGGTGCGCTCTGGTGGGGTTCAAGCCGAGCCTTGGGCGAATTCCCATCGACCCCTACTACACCGGGCGTTGCGCCGGGCCCATGACCCGCAGCGTGGATGACGCGGTGCTGATGATGCGCTACCTGGCTCGCCCCGATGCCCGCGACGCCACCAGCCTGCCGCCGCTGACCAGCGACTGGAGCGATGCACCGCTGTCGGTCAAAGGCCTGAAGATCGGCCTGATGCTGGAGCCCGGCGCCGGGCTGCAACCGGAAGCCTTTGTCTGCGAGGCGGTGGAACGCGCGGCGCAGCTGTTCGAACGCCATGGCGCCCAGGTGCGGCCCCTGGCGCCGATCATGGACCGTGCCCAACTGGACGGCCTCGACCGCTTCTGGCGTGCCCGGCAATGGGCGGAACTGTCGGCCCTGGGCAGCGAGCAGTTCGCCCAGGTGCTGCCCTATATCCGTGATTGGGCGGCACCGGGGGCCGATCTGTCCGGGGTCGAGGCGGTGCAGGGTTTCAACCAGACCTTCGAGATGCGCCGCCGCGCCGCCCAGGTGTTCAGCGAGTTCGACCTGGTGCTGTCACCCACCAACCAGGTCAACCGTTTTCCCGCCGAGTGGCCGTCGCCAAGCAATGATCCGCAACAGCCCTTCGAGCACATTGTCTTCACCCTGCCGTGGAACATGGGCGAACAACCGGCGCTGTCGATCAACTGCGGTTTTGCCGCCGATGGCATGCCCATCGGCCTGCAACTGATCGCCCCGCGCTTCGCCGATCAATGGCTGCTGCAAGTGGCCAAGACCTATGAGAGCTGGCGTGGCCCGATCCACCGCTGGCCAAGCCCGCCGTCCCGCTAGCAGCGCACCTGCAACTGCCACCTTCACCCCAGCTCCAGGCCTCGCGGCCCGGGGTCTGGGCCACCTATGAATAAAAATTCGAGGGGCCAGTATGTCCAGCCAAGCGTCCAACCCAACAGCGACTCCCACTCCCCCGGCCGCAGGAGGCAAACGCAGCGTGTTTGCGGTGATCCTCGGCAACGCCGTGGAGTTCTTCGATTTCGGCGTCTACGCCACCTTCGCGGTGATGATCGGCCACACCTTCTTTCCCTCCGACAGCGCCTTCGTCAGCCTGCTGCTGTCGGTCACCGCCTTCGGCGTGGGCTTTATCGTGCGACCCCTGGGAGCGGTGCTGATCGGTGCCTACGCCGACCGCGTCGGACGCAAGCCGGCCATGCTGCTGACCCTGGTGATGATGGCCGTGGGCACCGGCAGCATCGCCATCCTGCCCAGCTACGAGAGCATCGGCATTGCCGCGCCGATCCTGCTGGTGGTCACCCGGCTGATCCAGGGCCTGGCCTGGGGCGGCGAGGCCGGCCCCGCCACCACCTACATTCTCGAAGCGGCGCCGGCGCACAAGCGCGGCACCTACGCCTGCTGGCAGGTGGTGGCCCAGGGCGTCGCGGCCATGGCCGCCGGCACCGTGGGTTACATCCTCACCCAGCTGCTGTCCCCCGAAGACCTCAATACCTGGGGCTGGCGCGTGCCCTTCGTGTTCGGCTTGTTGGTGTTGCCGATCGGCATCTACATCCGCCGCAACCTGGCGGAAACCTTCCATGGCCAGGGCGAGGCGGCCAGCACCGGCAGCCTGGTGCGCCAGGTGTTCGGCGAGCATCGCCGGGCGCTGGTGCTGGGGCTGCTGATTCTTTCCGGCAGCACCATCACCCAGTACTTCATCAACTACATGACCACCTTCGCCCTCACCGAGCTCAAGCTGCCCACCAGCATCTCCATGCTCTCGACCCTGGTGGCCGGCGCGGCCATGGCAGTGTGCGCGATTGCCGGCGGCATGCTCTGCGACCGCTTCGGCCGCCGGCGCATTCTGATGGCGCCGCGGGTGGTGCTGTTGCTGGTGCTGTTCCCTGCCTTGCAATTGATGACCGAACACCCCAGCCCCAGCACCTTCCTGCTGACCCTGGCGGTACTCTCGGGCTTGCACGGCATGAGCGGCGCGGCGCTGATCGTGCTGCTGGTGGAAAGCTTTCCCCGGGCGGTGCGCTCCACCGGTTTTTCCATCGTCTATGCCTTTGGCGTGGCGGCCTTCGGCGGCACCGCGCAAATCATCATCACCTGGCTGATCGGTACCACCGGCAACCCGATGTCGCCCGTGGGCTACCTGCTGCTGGCCAACCTGGTGTGCCTGAGCGCCGCCTGGTTCGCCAAGGAAACCCGCCCGCAAGCACCCGACCACAGCAACCCCGGCACAAGGCTCGCAGAAGCCCGCTGAACCTCGATCGCACTGCCCAGCAGTCTTTTCCGGCACCGGGTTTTTCTCTACCCTGCCGGCCGCGCAACAGCGCGGGCGGGCGGTGCCTTGACGCCTTTGATTTGTGGGGAAGCCGCATGAAACAGCTGGTACTTTGCACCCTGGCGCTGAGCGCCAGCAGCGTCGCCCTGGCCCAGGACAACCTGCGCCCGAACTCCCAGGCCCAGGCTCCAGGGTTTGTCCAGGGCAGCAGCCTGGACCTGAACCTGCGCCACTACTACAGCAACCAGCACACCCGGCGCGACACCTACCTTTCGATCAAAAAGCCCGAGGGCACCTTGCCCACCCGGGAGCGGCAAACCTGGGTGCAGACCGGCATGCTCAAGTACAGCTCCGGCTACACCCAGGGCCTGATCGGCATTGGTATGGACGCCGGGCTGTTCAGCGCGGTCAACCTGGAGCGCGGTCATGGCCGGGTGGCCAATGGCGGCGACCGGGTGCTGGTGGACAGCGACGGCGATGCCCTGCCCACCTGGAGCCGCCTGGGCATCGCTGATGTGCGCCTGCGCCTGTCCAGCACCGAGCTCAAGGCCGGGCGCCTGATGACCGACAACCCGGTGCTGCGCTACAAGGACAACCGCGCCCTGCCCTCAAGCTTCCAGGGAGTGGCCCTGTACAGCAACGAGCGCGACTGGCTAGCCGTGCAGGCCGGCAGTTTCGACCGGGCCATCCCGCGCACCGGCACCGGCAGCGAACGCCTGACCACCACCTTCGGCAACCGCGCCTACAGCGGTGAGCGCATCAGCTACCTGGGGGCCACGGTAAAACCCGGCCTGGGCCTGGAAGGCAGCCTCTACGCCTCGCGCTTCGAGAACATGTGGGACCAGTACTACCTGGGCCTGACCCAACGCAGCGGCGACAAAAGCCGGCTGGCACTGAAAACCGCGTTCAACTACTACCACACCCGCGACCAGGGCCAGCAGCGCCTGGGCTATATCGACAACGACGCCCTGAGCCTGGCGTTCACCGCCAGCCACCAGGCCCACAGCCTGACCCTGGCCTGGCAGCAGGTGTTCGGCAACGAGTACTTCGACTATGTGTGGGAGTCCACCGGCAACTACATGGCCAACTCGCTGTACTCGGACTACAACGGCCCCAATGAAAAGTCCTGGCAGCTGCGTTACGACCTGGATTTTGCCGCTTACGGCGTGCCGGGCCTGAGCGCCAGCCTGTGGCATGCCAAGGGCTGGGACATCGACGGCACGCACTACCGCGGCGACCGCAACGGGCGCAACAGCGGCTACAAGGTGCGCGGCCTGGACGGTGCCGGGCACCACGAGAATGGGCTGATGCTGGCCTATGTGGTGCAATCCGGACGCTTCAAGGACGCGGTGCTGCGCAGCATTGTCTACAACCACCGCGCCAGCGGCGGGCAGATCGACGGCAGCTACGACGAGTTCCGCCTGGTGGGCAATTTCCCCTTCAGTCTGTTCTAACCCCCCGCCCTTGCCGGCGAAGGGGCCCTTGAGCCATGCATCGCCCTGGCGGACGCCTTCGCGGGCAAGCCCGCTCCTACAGCGTGCAGGCAACCCCTCCCATCGTAGGAGCCGGCTTGCCGGCGAAGGGGCCCCTGAGCCATGCATCGCCCTGGCGGACGCCTTCGCGGGCAAGCCCGCTCCTACACAAGGCCGCCCCGATACACATCAGCACCTAGGCCTGGGGCAGGCTGTGGCGTTGCATGGCGCGGGCGAGCATGTCCTGGCACCTGAGGGTCGCCACCGACAAGGGCCGGTGGCGCACCACGCACAGGTCGACGCGAATCCGCTCCAGGTGTTCATCGTCGATCGGCACCGCCACCAGGCCATCCCCCAGGTCCCGGGCCTCGGCATCCACCTGGGGCAGAATCAGCACCGCGGCGCGCTGGCGGGCCAGGCTCTTCTGTACTTCCAGGGAGCTGGTGGTGAACCGCGGCAGGATATTCACCCCGCGCTTCTTCGCCGCACCCTCCAGGGCCTGGCGCATGCCATAGGCCGAATCGGGAATCGCCAGGGGCTGGCCTTCGAGGTCTTCCAGGCGAATGCTCGGGCACTGGGCAAACGGGTGCTCGGCGCTCACCAGCACCCGGTGCCACAACTGGCACTGGGCGGTGACCTCGACCTCGGCCCGTTCCTGCAGGTAGAAGGCCAGGCCCAGGTCGGCTTCGCCGCTGCACAGGGCATCCAGGGTGGCGCCGGCACTGGCGATGACAATATTGAAGGTGACCTTGGGGTGAGCCCGACTGAACGTTGCCAACACCGGGGCCAGCACACTGGAAACGATACTTTCCGACACATGGATGCTGACGTTACCGGCCACCTGGCTCTGGCGGCTGGCGATCACCTCGCGCACCTGGTCGAAGCCGCGCAGGGTCGAACTCACCTGCTCGGCCAGGCATTCCCCCTCCAGGGTCAGGCGAATGCCCCGAGGCCCGCGCTCGATCAGGGCAGTGCCGAAGAAGTGTTCCAACTGCTCGATCTGCCGACTCACCGCGGTGGGCGTCACGTACAAACGCTCCGCCGCCTGGCGCAGGGAGGCGCAGCGGGCCACCTCATGGAAGTAACGCAGGGCGCGTAATTGCATAACGACAAGCTCCAGCGCTGAACGAAACCCTGGAGCACGCAATTAGTGCGCCAGCCGGTCAGCCGGGCCATGGAAAATATTGCTCTGCCCGCCGGCCGTGCCTAACCTGCATGGCAGCCGGTTCCTGCATTCGGCACGAACCACCGCCGGCGCCCCACCCGGCCTTCTTGCAAGGATCGATCATGAGTAAGTTAACGCGCTGCACCCTTGTCGTTGCCCTGGCCCTGCTCGGCGCCTGCGCCAGCCTGACCCGGGAAATCAACCCGGAACCCACCATCACCTCCGCCGGCATCCTGGCCTTTCGCGATATCTGCCTGAAGTCGGCGCCCTCCTTCGCCGGCGCCGATACCGCCGCCCGGGCCCACGGTATCGGCGAGCTGAGCGACGCCGGCTTCGCCAGGATGGGCATGAACCAGGACCAGACCCTGGGGGTGCAGGTGCAGGCCAACAAGGAGTGCGCGGTCACCACCCCGTCGCAGAACGACCCGTCGCTGACCCAGCAATTTCTCAGCATCCTCGGCAAGTTCTCCAGTACCCCGGTGAACCAGAGCCTGCCGGCGCAGATCACCCTCGATGGCCAGCATTTCATCCTGATGCACGACCGCCGTGGCGGCGAAGCCTACGTGATGCTCAAGGCGCCTTGACCCGGAAGCGCTGCAGCGAGCTGGCGGCGCGCTCGCCCCGCCCGGGCGCGCCATAGCCGATTCCCTCCACTCGCCCTTTGCCTACAGGCCGGCGCAAGCGAGCACCCCCCTGGCCAAGAAACGTCTTGGAAATTTGCGAGGCACTTCTTACACCAATCCCTTGGCGGTTCTTCTGAACTAACATGCTCGCGCCGCTTGCATGACCCTGCCCCCAAGGCTTCGCCAAGCGCTCCTCGCAAGGACGCGACGACGGGCCTCGAGCTCGGTCAGCAGGCATCTGACATTCACCACACAAGTGCCGATCGCCAAGGACCTCTTTCTTCGCAACGAACGCATCACGCGCTCCCTTGTGTGTCCTCCGAGGGCCTCATGAAAAACAAACGTGTGCTTATCGTCGACGACCACCCCATCATCTGCGCCGCCGTCAGCGAGCTGCTGGCGGAACATGGCTACCAGCCGATCGGCGAATCCGCCGACGGCTTCGACGCCCTGGACAAGATCAACCGCCTGCGCCCGGACTACATGCTGCTGGACATCACCCTGAACAACCTCGACGGGCTCTCGGTGCTGCGGCGCATCGCCATCGACAACCTGGAGGTCAAGACCCTGGTGTTCACCGCCAACCGCGCCAGCACCTATGGCGTGCGCTGCATGCAGGCCGGGGCCATGGGTTTCATCAGCAAGAGCGCCGGCCTACCGGAGCTGGTCAAGGGCCTCAATGCCTTGGCCGATGGCTACCTGTACTTCCCCCGGGAGGTGCTGGAGATGTACCGCGAAACCGGCCACGACCCCAGCGACGCGCTGAACAACCTCACCAACAAGGAGCTGGTGATCCTGCAGTTGCTGGCCAACGGCTACAGCAACCTGGAAATCGCCACCAAGCTCAACCTGAGCAACAAGACCATCAGCGGGCACAAGGTCAATGTGCTGAAGAAACTCGGGGTGCGCACCACCATCGAACTGGCCCATATCGCCCGGCAGCAGGACCTGTTGTGAACCCCTTCACTCCAGCGCCGCACCGGCCATGGCGCCAATCTCCGGCTCGGCCGCTGGCAGAAAAAAACGCGCCGTCGCCCAGCAGGTCAGGGTGGCGGCGACAAATAGCAGCACGACCCCGGGCAGGTAGTCGCCATAGCTCGCCGTGGCGATGTCATTGACCACCGCACGGATAAACAGCATCACCCAGCTGATCGCGACCACGCCGCCAATCAAGCCCAAGGCCCGGCAGCTGAAAACCGAACGCCTGACCCCGATCAGCGCCACGGCCAGGGCCAGGCAGAAAAGCGGCAGGAGAAACACCAGCACGGCGACCACCGGGGCCAGCAGCGGCATCAGCATGATCTCCGCGCCACGGACCTCACCAAGCAACCGCGGGTTGCTCGCCAAATGGGCCAGCAGCAAGCCGACCTGGACCAGCCCGGCAATCAATCCCGGCACCAGCGGGCACAGGATAAAGGCCATGAACACCTTCAGGCGCGGATACCCCCCGGCACTCACCAAGCACCTCCCCGGCAAGGCCCGGAGGCCAGTGCATCCGCCACTGGTGATGTTTGCAGCGCCGGGGCACACAGCAAGCAGGTGGCCTCTGGCCCGTCAAATGCGGCAATGGCCAGGGCCATGTTGTTTTCCATCTGCTGCTCCTGTCTTCCTTGGGCCAAAGCCGGCGATTCTCCCAGAGCCTGCTATCGCGCTTCAATGCCCGCTGCCCCCGAACAGCCAGGGGCAGGCATTTTCACCTTGATGAATATTGCTCATTCCCACTGTCCATTGGCTGGATAATTTCCCCCCAGCTACGCTGCTGCCGATAAAAACAACAACGGGAAATACCCCATGCGCGACACCACCCAGCAGTTTCGCCAGCAATACCGGGCCGCGGTCAGCCCGCGTTACAACCCCTGGCTGCATGGCGGCTTCGTTCTGGCCTACGGCCTGCTGTGCATCGGCTGGCTGTGCAGCACCCTGAGCCAGGTGCAGCCCCTAGAATGGCTGACGGTGCCGCTGGCGCTGCTGTTCTTCAATTTCTGCATCTACGTGGTGCACCGCTGGCTGGGGCACCACAAGCAGTCTTTCGCCCGGCTGTTCTATGCCCGGCATACCGGCGATCACCACAGCTTCTTCACCCCCGGGCTGATGACCTACGAAGGCCGCGCCGACTGGCGGGTGATCCTGTTTCCGGCCTGGCTGATCGTGCTCCACAGCCTGCTGTTCGCCCTGCCCCTGTGGGGGTTGCTGCGCCTGTGGAACGGCAACGTTGCAGCGCTGTTCGCCAGTTGCACCCTGCTCGGTTACCTGGCCTATGAGGTGTTCCATGCCTGTGAGCACCTGCCGGCCAAGCACCCGCTGGCGCGCCTGCCCTGGGTGCGGCAGATGCGCCACCTGCACGAGCTGCATCACCGCCGCGAGCTGATGCAGGAGCGCAATTTCAATATCGTCCTGCCGTTGATGGACTGGCTGTTCGGCACCCTGTACTGGCAGGCAGAAACCACCCCTTCCCTCGATGAGGCCCGGCCCATGACCCGCATGCAGCATCAGATCGATATCCCCCGCAGTGCCACCAGCACCCTGGCCTATGCCGCCAGCCCCCGGCGCTGGCCGGAGTGGCACCCCTCCTCGCTCAAGGTGCTGGGCCAGGATGGGCCCTTGCCGGCCGGGCAGGGTTTCGAGGAAGACATCCATGCCGGCGGGCGCAGCGGCCACCTGAGCTGGCGGGTCGAGGAATACCTGCCGGGCAGCCGCTGGCGCGCCACGGCCCAGGGCGATCATGGCCTGCACTTGCAACTGAGTTATGAATGCCAGGTACTGCCAAGCGGGCACACCCGCTTTGTGCGCACCCTGGAATATCGCTTCGACAGCCTGCTGATGCGCCTGGGCAATCGGCTGCTATTCAAGCGACGGATAGAGCGCGAATCCGCCGCCTCCTTGCTGGCACTCTGCGAAATGGCCCAACGCGCCATCCCGCAAGCACCCACCAATGCGACGCGCAGCCTATCCTGAAGCCTTCACCGACAGGAGTCATTGCATGAACCCGATTGCCCCTCGACGCTTTTCCGCCGGCCGCATCGTCCTGCTGCTGGTGCTGGCCATCCTGGCCTATTTGCTGCTGGCGCCCACCCAGGTCGCGCCAGTGGCCTGGAACCCGCCGCCGGCCCCCTCCCTGAGCCAGGGGCCATTTGCCGAAAACCAGAAGCTCAAGGCGGTGCAGGCGGTGGGCGCCCGGGACATTCCCGGGCCCGAAGCCCTGCTGCTGGAGAACGGCCAGTTGCTGACCGGCCTGCACGATGGCCGGGTGATCCAGACCAGCCTCGACGGCAGCAGCCTCAAGGTGCTGGTCAACACCGGCGGCCGCCCCCTGGGGCTGGCCCGCCATCCGGATGGCCGGCTGATCATCGCCGATGCCATCAAGGGCTTGCTGGCCCTCGACCCGCAAGGGCAGTTGCAGAGCCTGAGCACCGAGGCCAATGGCCTGAAGTTGGGGTTTACCGACGATGTAGCGGTGGACGCCGCCGGGCGCTACGCCTATTTCAGCGACGCCAGCAGCCGCTGGGGTTACGGCCATGACGGCGAAGCGGTGATCGAGCATGGCGGCGACGGTCGCCTGCTGCGCTACGACTTCCAAAGCGGCAAGACCGAAGTGCTGCTGGAGCGCCTGGAGTTCGCCAACGGCATCGCCCTGGGGCCGGACGAAGCCTTTGTGCTGGTCAACGAAACCGGCGCCTATCGCATCAGCCGCTACTGGCTCAAGGGCCAACAGGCCGGCCGCCACGACCTGTTTATCGACAACCTGCCGGGGCTGCCGGACAACCTCAGCTTCAATGGCCATGACCGCTTCTGGGTAGCCCTGTATGCACCGCGCAGCCCACTGCTGGACGGCACTGCGGCCTACCCCCTGGTACGCAAGATGCTGGTGCGGGCCATGGCGGTTCTGCCCAAGCCGGTGGAAAAACGCGCCTTCGTGCTAGGCCTGGACACCCAGGGCCGAGTGATCGCCAACCTGCAAGATGGCAGCAGCGGCAACTACTCGCCGATCACCACCGCACGTGAATACGGCGATGCGCTGTACTTGGGTTCCCTGACTGCCCGGCATATGGCGCGCCTGCCACTCAAGGATGCCCTCGAACCATAGGAGCAGCGGCAAGCTTCAAGCGGCAAGCTCCAAAGCTAGAGGCTTGCCGCTTGTCGCTTGGAACTTGCCGCTTGGTTTCAGAGACGGGCGGTGAGCTTGTCGGAGATCTCATCCTTGATCTGCAGGCGCTTCTCCTTGAGTTTCCTCACTTCATCATCGGCAGCCGCAGCCGCCTCGGCCTGGAGCACCTGATCATCGATACGGGTGTACTTGTCGAACAGCGCATTCAAATGGGGATCACTGGCCCGACGCTGTTGAATGTCTTCTTTGCTGCAGCTCAGGTCCTGGTATAGGTCGTGGGTCACCGGCATGGAACACCTCCGTGATTGATCGGCAGCAAGGACGTCACGCGTCCCTGCCGGTGATCAGAATGACCTTGGCGCCCCGGGTCTGTCGACTGGCAAAAGGATCAGCGGTTACCGTTCGTCGCCAGTTGCTGTCCTGGATCAATATCCGTCCAACCAGGCACAACCCCTGGAGCACTGGCCCGCAACAATTCAGCGCAGCCGCCGTCGCTGCCCCCCCTGCTCCGCCGCCAGGCCGGTGTACTTGAGGTCGTGGCGCAACTCGGCAATCAGCTCCGAAAGCGCCCGGGAACTGGTCAGGCCATGGGTGGCGATGCCCGTCACCAACAGGTCGACGCGGCCGCTGGCCGGGTCGCAGATCCGCACCGTCATGGCCCCGTCATGGCCAACGGTGCACTGGCAATGCAGCGGCAGGAAACTGCTCTCAACGATTCTGCGCAGTTCGAGGGTGGAGATCACAAGCAGGGTATCCAAAGGGGTGGCAGAGAAAACGCGCAAGACAGGGGGGTATCCGTTCGGGGCACGCCGTCCTAATCCTTGGTCAGCGGTAAAACCATACACGTTCATTCAATTCGATCCAGCGTAGAAGCCCGCTGCCAAGTTGTCGTCGGCCGCGGTGGGTTTTTATGCGCTGTGTCACAGCCCACGCCTCAGGTACTGAGCAACGAACGCACCATGGCGCTCAGGTCCTCGGGCCCGTAGGGCTTGCTCAGCAGATGGGTATCGGGGTTCAGCAGATGGTTGCGCGAGATCATGTCGCGGGTATGACCCGAGGTGAACAGCACCGCGATCGGCGGCACCTGGGTCTTGGCCCAGGTGGCCAGGTCGGTGCTCTTGATCAGGCCCGGCATCACCACGTCGGTGAAAATCAGGTCGACCTTGAGCCCCCCCATCAACAGTTGCATGGCGGCATCGCCATTGGCCGCGGTGCGCACCCGGTAGCCTTCGTGCCTGAGCATCTCCACCGCGGCGCTACAGACCTCGGCGTTGTCCTCCACCACCAGGATGCTTTCCTGCCCTCCCCCAGCCCGGCCCTGGCGCCTCGGGGCCAGCGCTTGCGTCTCGTCAGCGCTGCGCGCGAAGTACAGCTGTACCCGGGTGCCCTGGCCCGGGCGGCTGAGTATCTCGATATGCCCGCCGCTCTGCTTGACGAAGCCGAACACCATGCTCAACCCCAGGCCAGTGCCATGGCTGTCGCCCTTGGTGGTGAAGAAGGGTTCGAAGGCCTGCTTGAGCACCTCAGCGGACATGCCGCGGCCGCTGTCGGCCACCGTCAGCCGCAGGTACTGGCCGGGCTCGAGGTCCTTGCCGGCGCAGAAGCGGCGGTCCAGCAGCAGGTTCTCGACACTGATCAGAATCCGCCCTTCGCCGTCCATGGCATCCCGGGCATTGATCGCCAGGTTGAGCACGGCGTTTTCCAGCTGGTGGCGATCCACATGGATGCTCCAGGGTTCAGCAGGCAGTTGCACCTGGATGCGAATGCCCTCGCCCAGGGCCCGCCGCAGCAATTCCCCCAGGCCCTGGTCCAGCTCCCGCAGGTTGTAGGTGGCCGGCGACAGCGGCTGGCGCCGGGCGAAAGCCAGCAACTGCGCCGACAGCTTGGCACCGCGCTCCACCGCGCTCAGCGCGGCCTGGGTACGACGCTGCACATTGGCGTTGTCCGGCTCGTGCCGGGCCAGCAGGTGCAGGTTGCCGGCGATCACCTGCAACAGGTTGTTGAAGTCATGGGCCACGCCACCGGTGAGGCCGCCTATGGCTTCGAGCTTCTGCGCCTGGCGCAGTTGCTCTTCGGCGCACAGCCGCGCATTGACCTCCTCCAGCACCCGCTGCTCCAGGTTGCGGGTCAACTGGCGCAGGGCCTCCTCGGCGATGCGCCGCTCCTGGATATCGATCAGTACCCCGGGAAAGCGCAGGGCCCTACCGGCCTGGTCGAACTCGCAACGACCGCAGGCCAGCACCCAGCGATAGCTGTCGTCATTGCCTCGTACCCGGTACTCGGCGTTGTAGGGCCCGCCCTGGGTCACGCTGTAATTGACCAGTTCGCGAATGCGCGGCAGATCGTCGGGGTGAATGCGGCTCTCGGCGATGTCGATCGGCAGGTCGTCCAGGGCCTGCTGCGCCGGGTAGGAGAAGGTACGGGCAAAACGCTCGTCGCTGGACAGCACATTGTTCTGGATATCCCAGACAAAGGAGCCCAGCAGCGCCCCGGCGTTGAGCGCCAGTTGCACCCGCTCGTTCTCGGCGCGATAGGCGGCTTCGGCGACCTGCCGGCGCTGCTCGGAAATCACATGGGCGGTGGTTTCCACCACGATGGCGATCACCCCTTCCGGGGCCTGGTCATCACCGGCCACCGGGCTGTAGTAGAGGTCCAGCCAGACGTTTTCCGGCTCGCCGTTGCGCAGCAGCACCAGTTCCTTGTTGCGGTACGACAGGGTGCCGCCACTGAGGCAGGTGTTCATCACCCCGCGGTTGAACTCGGCCACTTCCGGCCAGCCGCGCTCCACCGCGCAGCCCAGCAGGTAGGGATGGCGGCCACCGGCGAACACCGCGTAGGCATCGTTGTAGATCATGTAGCCCAGGGGGCCCCAGAGCATCACCATCGGCACCGGCGAGCCGAGCATCAGTTGCACCGTGCTGCGCAGGCTCTGGCTCCAGTGACGCAAGGCCCCGAGGCTGGTCTGCGACCAGTCGAAGGCGCGGATGCGCTCGGCCATCTCGCCTTGCCACCCCTGGCACCCGTGATGATCAGATAAGAACGGCATTGGCAGACTCTGGAAAACGTGACTAGACCCGGGATTGAGCGAAGGTTGCCATGCAGCCTCCAGTGTCTTTGAGCACCCGGCACACAGATGGTTTCACCGCTTGCTTGCCAAGCGTCATCAAGGGTTGCGCCACACTGCCAACGAGACGGCTGCAAGGCCGACTGACAGGATAGGCGATGGCCCAGGCTCCAGGCGCACGCCCTGCAGCGGCGCCTGGAACGGCAGCGGATTGCCCGCTGCCCGCGGTCAGTCGGTGCCGTACTTCGGCGAACGCGGGCCGTACAGCAGGCCGGCATGCTGCCCGGCCGAGAGCAGGCGCTGGCTGGTGATACCGGCAATCGGATGGCCGGCGTCGGTGGAGGTGTTGATGATCTGCTTCACCGCCGCGGTGATCAGCATGCCCACCAGGCCCCCATTGTTACCGCTGTTGCCTTCTTCGCTGGAGGCCCGGGCGCTGCCGGTCCACAGGCTGGTGCCGGTCTTCAGGTCGACCAGGGTGGCCGTGGCGGTGACCACGGTCTCGCTGCTGATCAGCATGTAGCTGGTGCCGTATTCCTTGACCGTGATGTAGAGCCCGGCATCGGCGCCGAAGATTTCGTTGAGCTTGGCTGGCGACAGGCCGTGGATGTCCCCCGGGTTGGTCAGGCCGTTGTGGCGGAAGGTTTCATCCACCACCGCAATCGGCATCACGTAGTACCCGGCCTCGGCCAGCGGAAAGGTGACCTGGGACAGCATGCTGTAGGTGGCCTTGACGTCTGGCGACTCATTGAGCGGCGGCAGCACCAGGATCGACTTCGGCCGGGCCTGCTTGTAGGCCGAGTAGTCCACGGTCTTGGGCGCGGCGCAGCCCACCAGCAGGCTGACGCTCAACAGCCCCAGGAGGTTGCGCAAGGTGGTGAAGTTCATTTGGCAGCTCCTTGCTTGGCATTCTTCAACAGGAAGTCCATGTACGAGGCGGACTCGGGGAACAGTGCCTTCTCGGTATTGAACTGCTGGACCATCTGGTCATCCTTGCCCAGGCCGGCATAGAGCATGCCCAGGTGCGCGTGATAACCCGGTGGCACGGCCTTGCCGGTGGACTTGATCTTCTGCAGGTCGCGCTCCAGCGCCTCGACCTGGGCTTCTCTGGCTTCCTCGCCCTTGAAGTATTCGTAAGTCTGGGCCTGGTAGGTTTCCCACTGGTACAGCGTCTTCGGACCGCTGCAACCGGCCAGCAGTGCACTGGCCAGCAAGGCGCCGGCCAGCAGTGGCCGCGCGGTGATTGTCTTGAACATGCTTACTTCTCCCTGTCAGCAGTGTTGATCAGCGGCCGGGTTTCCAGGCCCCACCGTCGATAGCCTCGACCATGCGGTTGACCGCCTCGCGCATGGCCAGGTCCAGCACCTTGCCGTTGAGCGTCGAGTCGTAGGAAGCGGTGCCGCCGAAGCCGATCACCTCGCGGTTGGACAAGGCGTATTCGCCAGCGCCCTGGGTCGAATAGACCACTTCCGAGGTGCTGATATTGACGATGTTCAACGCCACCTTGGCGTAGGCCACCTGGGTCTTGCCACGGCCGAGAATGCCGAACAGCTGGCGGTCGCCGGTTTCCTTGCGACCGAACTCGGTGACGTCGCCGGTGACCACGAAATCCGCGCCCTTGAGTTTCTGCGCCTGGCCCTTGATGGCCGCTTCCTGCTGGATCTCGCCCATGTTGTCGCGGTCCAGCACGTTGAACCGGTTGGTCTGCTGCAGATGGGTAATCAGGATGGTCTTGGCCTGGCCGCCGAGGCGGTCGACGCCGTCGGAAAAGATTCCGCGCATGTAGCTGGAACGGTTGTCGAACTTGCCCACCGCCATCGGCACTCGGGCTCCGGTCCACACCTGGCTGGCGCTCTGGACCTTCTCCACCGGCAAGGCCCGGGAGCTTTCCGTGGCACAACCAGCGATGCCGGCCAGCACCGCCAGGGCGACCCCCGACATCATCAACTTCGAGATCACTCTCACTCTATGTTCCTTCTTGAGCATCCATGAAAAGACTTTTCGCCCTGCCGCACAGCCGCGCCACACAGGTTGTGCGCTGCGGGAAATGTTCGACTGGGGCGTCATCAAACGTGACGCAGGGGGCGTCGTCGGCGGCAAGTATGACAAAGTGACATCATCGCGAAAAGGAATAAAAAACCTTGGCGTCAGTCGATTGACTCACAGTTCACCCGCCCCCTTCCCCGCCCCTGCGGCAAGTGCCTGATCCCTCAGCGAAAATCCCGGCTGCGCACGCTGATGCCGTCCAGCAGCGGGGTCAGGTCGCTCAAACGCCCGGCGATCAGGTGGCGCACCTCGCCTTCGCTCTCCAGGGTGCCGTCGACCTTGAGCAACTGCGCCCCCACCAGCACCCGGCGCTGGCGCTCGGCCAGATCGCGCCAGACCACCACATTGATATTGCCGAACTCGTCTTCCAGGGTGACGAAGGTCACCCCGCTGGCGGTGCCCGGACGCTGGCGCCCGGTCACCAGCCCGGCCACGCTCACCGGCCGGCCGTGGGCCACCTCCAGCAGTTCCCGCGAGCTGCGGCAGCGCCGGGCCTTGAGCTGCGCACGCAGCAGCGCCAGGGGGTGCGGCCCCAGGGTGGTACCCAGGCTCTGGTAGTCCGCTTGCAGGTCTTCACCGAGGCTAGGCCGCGGCAGCTGCACCGCTGCTTCGCTCTGGCTTGGCAGTTCGGCGAACAGCCCCAGTTGCTGCTGCACCCCGGCCACCTCCCAGCGCGCCCGGTACCTGTCCCCGGCCAGCGCCCGCAGGGCCCCGGCATCGGCCAGCAGCTCCTGGGCCCGGGCATCGAGCCGGGCCCGCTGGCCAAGGTCGGCGATATCGGCAAAGGGCCGCTGCTGCCGGGCGCTGTCGATACGCCGGGCATCTTCCTGGCGAAAGCCCTTGATCATCCGCAGCCCCAGGCGCAAAGCCGGCTGCCCGGACGCGGGGCCAGCCGCTGGGTCTTCAGCGCCTGCGGGTGGGCCCTGGAATACCTCCAGGCTGCAATCCCAGGTGCTGGCGCCGACCTCCACCGGGAGAATCCGCAGGCCATGGCGGCGAGCGTCCTGGAGGATCTGGTCCGGGCTGTAGAAGCCCATGGGCCAGCTGTTGATCAGGGCGCAGGCGAAGGCCGCCGGCTCGTGGCACTTGAGCCAGCAGCTGGCGTAGGTCAGCAAGGCGAAACTGGCAGCGTGGGATTCGGGAAAACCGTAGCTGCCAAAGCCCTTGATCTGCTCGAAGATCTGCGCCGCGAATTCATCGCTGTAGCCATTGCGGCGCATCCCCTCCCGCAGCCGCTCGCGGTGCGGTTCCAGGCCGCCGTGGCGTTTCCAGGCGGCCATGGAGCGGCGCAACTGGTCGGCTTCGCCCGGGCTGTAGTTGGCCGCGACAATGGCGATCTGCATCACCTGTTCCTGGAACAGCGGCACTCCTCGGGTGCGTTCGAGCACCACCTCCAGCTCTGGCGAAGGGTAAGTCACCTTTTCCTCACCGTTGCGCCGACGCAGATAGGGATGGACCATGCCGCCCTGGATCGGCCCGGGGCGAACGATGGCCACCTCGATCACCAGGTCGTAGAAATTCTTCGGCTTGAGCCTGGGCAGCATCGACATCTGCGCCCGCGACTCGATCTGGAACACGCCGATGGTGTCGGCGCGGCCGATCATCGCGTAGGTCGCCGGGTCTTCAGGGGGAATGCTGGCCAGGCTGTAGCGCTGGCCGCGATAGCCGTGGATCAAGTCGAAACAGCGGCGAATGGCGCTGAGCATGCCCAGGGCGAGGATATCCACCTTGAGCAGGCCGACCATGTCCAGGTCGTCCTTGTCCCACTGGATCACCGTGCGCTCGGCCATGCTGGCATTCTCCACCGGCACCAGGCTGTCCAGGGGCTGCTGGGAAATCACGAAACCGCCCGGGTGCTGGGACAGGTGCCGGGGAAAGCCGATCAGTTGCCCGGTGAGCCCCAGCACCCGGCGCAGCACCGGGCTCTCGGGGTCGAAACCGGCCTCCTGCAGGCGCTCGACGCTGGGCGGGCTGTCGCTCCAGTGACCGCAGCAGTCGGCCAGGGCATTGACCTGATCCGGCGGCAGCCCCAGGGCCTTGGCCACGTCGCGCACCGCTCCGGCGCCATGGTAGGTGCTGACCACCGCGGTCAGCGCCGCGCGGTGCCGGCCGTAGCGCTGGAACACGTACTGCAGTACCTCTTCGCGGCGCTCGTGCTCGAAATCCACATCGATATCCGGCGGCTCGTTGCGCTCCTTGGAGAGGAACCGCTCGAACAGCAGGGTCGAGCGGTCCGGGTCGATCTCGGTGATGCCCAGGACGAAACACACCACCGAGTTGGCCGCCGAGCCCCGGCCCTGGCAAAGAATGTGCTGACGCCGGGCGAAGTCGACGATGTCGTGCACGGTGAGGAAATAGCTCTCGTAGCCCAGGTCGCCGATCAGCTTCAGTTCCTTGTCGATCTGCTTGAGCACCTCGGCCCGGGCGCCGCCGGGCCAGCGCCGCAGAATGCCGCGCTGGGTCAGTACCCGCAGCCAGGACTGGGCATCGTGACCGTCGGGCACCAACTCCCGCGGGTACTGGTAATTCAGCTGGCCGAGGTCGAAGCGACAGCGCTCGGCGATGTTCAGCGACTCAGCGAGCAAGGCCTGGGGGTAGAGCCCTTGCAGCGTGTCCAGGGGGCGCAGGTGGCGCTCGCCATTGGCGAACAGGCGCTGCCCGGCCTCGGCCACCGGCAGATGGTGGCGGATCGCAGTCATGGTGTCCTGCAGGGCCCGGCGCCCGCGCACATGCATATGTACATCGCCACAGGCCACCGCCGGCAGCGCCAGTTGCCGGGCCAGGGCCAGTTGTTGCTGCAGGTGCCGGGCATCGTCCTGGCCGCAGTGCAGTTCCAGCGCCAGCCACAGGCGTTCAGCGAACCGCTGCTGCAGCCAGCGGCCCTGTTCCGGTTCTGCCTCGGCGCCCGCCAGCCACAGGGCCAGGAGCCCCGGCAGCGGCTCGGCGAAGTCTTCCCGCAGCAGGCGGTAGCAGCCCTTCTCGGCCCGGCGCCGGGCCCGGGTGATCAGCCGGCACAGGCCCTGGTAACCCGCCAGGTCCTCCACCAGCAGCACCAGGCGCGGGCCGTCCTCGACCTGCATCTCGCTGCCGATGATCAACTTCAGCCCCGTATCCCGGGACGCCTGCCAGGCCCGGACGATGCCCGCCAGGGTGCACTCGTCGGTGATCGCCAGGGCCTGGTAGCCCAGGGCAGCGGCGCGCTGGAACAGCTCGGCGGCACTGGAGGCGCCGCGCTGGAAACTGAAGTTGGACAGGCAATGCAGCTCGGCGTAGGCGCTCATGCGAACCAGCCCTGCAGCAGCAAGGGCCCGCCCGCGCCCACCTGGCGATAGGCCCAGCCCTGCTGGCCGCTGCGGGTTTGCACCAGGTAGTAGTCGCGACGCACATCGGCGCCGTCCCACCAGCCGGATTCGATGCGCTCCGGGCCCAGCAGAATCTGCACGCTGCCCTCGCCCAGCGGCTGCGGTTGGCTGAGCAGCCAGCCCGGGCGGCGCAATCCCGGGTTGGCCGGGCAAGGGCGCGGGTCGCTGTGGGGTTGCCAGCTGAGCTCCGGGCGGTGGTCGGCGCGATACCCCAGGCCCTGCACCGCGTCATCCCCCAGGCGCGCCCGCAAGCGTTCGCGCAGTTGCTCCCAGGGCAGGTTCTGCTGCGGGCGCTCGTCGAACAGTTCCCGGTGCTGGGGCACGAAGCGCGGCAGGTCTTCGGCCACCAACCGCAGGTTGCGCACCGGCGCCGGCACCTGGATCTGCTCCAGGCGCCCGCGGGCCAGTTCGAAGAGCATTGCCGGATCGCGCTCGGCCCCCAGCAGCCCCACCGGAATCAGCGTATCGCTGCCCTCGGCATGCTCCAGGTGCAGGGCGAAACGCTGCACCCCGCTGTCGCGGCCACAGAGAAAGGCCGCCAGATCGGCGGTCAGCCGGCGCAGGGGAAACAGCAGCGCCTGATGAGACAAGACATCGAAATTCAGCTCGATGCGCAGGTCGAAACGGTCCGGCGGCTGGTAGAAGGCCAACCCCAGAGGGCGCTGCCCCAGCAGGCTGTCCAGGTGCTTGAGCAGGCTGGCATCGAAACGCCGGGCCAGGCTGGCCCTCGGCAGCCCGGCCAGCTGTTCGAAGGTCCGCAGGCCCATGCGCGACAGGGCCTTGGCCTGCTCCGGAGCCAGCCCCAGGCGCTCGATGGGCATGGGCCCCAGGGCCTGCTGCAGGGCGCTCTGATCGGCCACGGCAAGGCCGTCGTAGGCATTGGCCAGGGCCCGGGCCGCCGCCGGGTTGGGCGCGGCCACTAGGCGATGACGAAAGCCCAGGGCCTGCAATTCCCGGCGCAGGCGCGCCTGCAACTGCGGCCAGGGGCCAAACAGGCCGAGGCTGGATTGGATCTCGAACACCAGGGTGCGCGGGTAGGCAAGGCTGACCTGGGAGCTGAAGCCATAGGCCCAGGCGGCGAGGAACTGTTGCCAGTGCTCGACCTGCTGCGGGTCGTATTCGGCGCTGGCAAAGGCCTTGGTCAGGGCCTGGGCGGCGGTCAGGGATTGCCCGGGGCGCAGGCCCAGCTCGCGGGCGGCCTCATTCACCGCCTGGATCACCCGGCGCTGCGGGCTGCCACTGAGCAGCGCCAGCGGCGCCTCGGGTTCGGCGCGCTGACGCAGTACGGCGTCCAGCGCCAATTGCGGGAACAGGATGCACACCCAACGCATGCCAACCTCAGTGCCCGACAGGCCAGGCAATAGGCGCCGGATGGGCCAAGCCGCCGCGGCACTTGAGCACCCGCAGTTGCCCCGGGCGCCCCTCCACGGCAATCCGCAGCGCCGCCGGCGACGGGTTATGGGCAGCTTCGAGCGGGCGATAGGCGAAGGCCAGGGTCTGGCCGCTTTCCGCCGCCACCTGCAAGCGCCGCAGGGCGCGGTCGTCGGCCTGCTGCGGCCAGCACAGCACCGCGCCGCAACTGCCAGAACGCAGGCACTGCTCGGCGGCCCACAGGGCATCACGCTCGCCGGCCTGGATAATCGACAGCTGGCGCAGATCGACTCCGGCGTTCTGCCAAGCCTGGGGATAGGGCACGAAGGGCGGCGCCACCAGCACGATGCGCTCCCCCGCCACCGCCAGCCGCGCCAGGCTCGGCCACAGCAGCTGCAATTCACCCAGGCCGCAAGCGCCAACCAGGATTTCCGTCAGCGCCGCTTCCGGCCAGCCGCCCGTGGGCAGCGCCGCATCCAGCACAGCATGGCCGGTGGGTTGCGGGCTGCTGGGCACAGCACTGGGCCGGCCCTTCCACACCCGCCCGGCGTTGAACAGGGCATCCAGTGCAACCACGGCGCCCATCAGCCTTGCCTCACCAGGCCGCAGAACACCCCTTCGATAAACAGCTCGTGGTCGGCCGTGACCTCGATCGGCTGGTAGGCCGGGTTGCGCGGCAGCAGGCGGATGCCCTGGCCCTTGCGCTCGAAGCGCTTGATGGTGACCTCGCCGTCGAGCCGGGCGACCACGATCTGGCCATTACGCACCTCGCTGCTGCGACGCACCGCCACCAGGTCGCCGTCGAGAATGCCGTCGTCGATCATCGAGTCGCCCTGCACCCGCAGCAGGTAATCCGGGCTGCGGGAGAACATCCCCGGGTCCAGCAGCAGGTGCCCGTGCACCTCGGCATCCACGCCGATCGGCGCACCGGCGGCCACCCGGCCCAGCACCGGGATCTCCAGCAGCTCGGGGCGCGGCGGCTGATTGAGCAGGCGAATGCCCCGGGCCTGATGCGGATTGACCTCGATAAACCCGGCCTCGGTCAGCGCCAGCACATGCTTGCGCGCCACGCTGCGGGAGGCGAAACCGAACGCCTGGCTGATTTCAGCGAGGCTTGGGGGCTGGCCATGATCGGCGATGCGTTCGCGGATAAAAGTCAGGATGGCACTGCGGCGGGGAGATAAAGTCGTCATGGAGTACATTTGTACTCCTCTCAGATTTATCTGACAAGAACCGTCAATCAGTGGCGCTCAATGACCGCCGCCAGAGGTCGCCGCAACCCCTGCACGGCTGAATTCGCGGGCGGGTTGGCATAACCTGCCAAGACTTGTCTCAGTTCCCCGGATCAGGAGCCCCACATGCCGACTCGTGACCTTGTCCTCACCCCGCATCAGTTGCAGTTCATCGCCCGCCTGATCGAGTCCGGCCGTTATCAGAACGCCAGCGAAGTCATGGGCGAAGGCTTGCGCCTGCTGCAACAGCGAATGGCCGAGCACGCCATGAAAATCACGGCATTGCGCCAGGCGGCGGTGATGGGTTTGGAGGATCTGCAACAGGGGCGCTGCGACCAGGTGCCGGCAGCAAACCTGCAGCACTATCTGAATGACCTGGGTTTGGAGGCTCTAACCGGAACTCGAGAGAAACATTGAGCTGAGCCAGTATCGGACCTCCGATGCCGCCCGGAACCACAGAATCACCGCCCTTCCCGTAGGAGCCGGCTTGCCGGCGAAAAGGCCCCTGAGCCTGGCGCCACCCTTGCTGACGCCTTCGCGGGCAAGCCCGCTCCTACGGAACCAGAACGCACAGATTTTCGTAGGAGCCGACTTGCCGGCAAAGAGGCCCGACAGGCGGGCGCCGAGGGATCAGCCCCGTTGCAGGATCCGGTCCATGACCCGGTCGGTCTTCAGGGCCTCGCTGGCCAGGGCCGGGTGCGTGGCCTCGCCGCGGATATGGGCGTTCATGCCCTGCACGTGGTGCCACTGAATGTGCACAGGGTGGTCGATGACCAGGCTCAGGGTTTCCTCAGCTTCGAGTTGCAGCGGATGCTCGTCGAACACGGAAAAGCCGATGCGCCCCTGGCTGCCGATGATCTCCACCCGGTCCACCCGGCGGTCGGCAACGAAGTTCCAGGCGCCGCTACCCAGGGCCCCGCAAGCAAAGCGCCAGCTGGCGCTGACTGCGTCTTCGGCGGCATACAGCCCGGCCTGACGGGTGCTGATGCCGGCCACCTCGACGATGTCGCCCAGCAGGTACTGGAACAGGTCCAGGCCATGGCTGGCCAGGTCGGCGAAGTAACCGCCGCCGGCAACCTGGGGATCGGTACGCCAGTTGGCCGCGCCACTGCGGTCGGTCTCGGAAGCCGCCTTGCTCAGGCTCCAGTGCAGGTGCCGGACCTCACCGATGCGCCCGTCCAGCAACCATTGCCGCACCTGCTGGAAGCGCGGCAAGGAACGCCGGTAGTAGGCCACGAACAGGTGCAACCCGGCCTGCTGGAATGCCTGCTGCATGGCCAGGCTCTGCCCGGCATGCAGGGCCATGGGCTTTTCCACGCAGCAATGCTTGCCGGCGGCGGCCACTTGCAGGCTGTAGGCGTAATGGCTGTCGGGAGGCGTGGCGATGTACACCGCGTCCACCTCGGGGTCATCGATCAGGGCCTGGGCATCGGTGTACCAGCGGGCAATGCCGTGGCGCTGCGCGTAATCACGCACCGCCTCGGCCCGCCGCCCCATCACCGCCACCAGCGCCGAACCCGGGACCTTGTAGAAGGCCGGGCCGCTCTTGCGCTCAGTGACGCTGCCGCAGCCGATCATGCCCCAGCGCACGGTGCTCAGCGGCCTAGCCTCGGTCTTCATTTCGTCTGTTGCAGGGCACGCAGGTCGAGCTGGCCGTTGTGCAGCGGCGGGCACCAGTAGTAGCCGCCGGTCAGCGGCCGGCTCATGCGGTACAGACCATCGACGATGCCGTCTTCCAGGCCGCTCATGCGCCGCAGCTGGACTTCGAAGGCATTCAGGCTGTGACCGAAGGCGAGGAACAGCAGGCCGCCCTTGTCGCCTTCGATCCAGGGCATCGAGCGGCGCACCATAAAGGCTTCCGGGGTGAAGCTTTCCTGGGCGGTGCGCTTGACGTGGGCCGACTCCGGGGCGTCCTCCAGCTCTTCGTTGTCGCTCAGGCGCCGGCCGATGATGTGGTCACGCTCCTCGGGGGCCATGGCGGCAAAGCCCTTGAAGTCGTGCTGCCACTGCTGGATCGCGGCAAAGCTGCCGCCACGCAGGCCGTCTTCGCCTTCGGCCAATGCCGCGTCCACGGCGGCCTGGTCATGGGGGTTCTCGGTGCCGTCTTCGTAGCCAGTGAGGTCATGGCCGCTCTTGTGGCGGAAGGCCTCCTGCATGTCTACCAGGCGAAAAGCCGGGGCCAGTGCCTCTTGCAACTCATTGCTGCGGTGCAGCAGTTCGCCGCGCTCGTCACCGTGCAGCCAGACCCACAGCGCATGCTGGGTCGACGGGTTGTCGACGCCTACCCCGGTCAGTGCCGGGAACGGCTTGAGCCCTTGCACCCGGCCGCCCAGGGCCTTGACCAGCGAAGCGCCGAAGCCGGCCACCGCCGTGGCGCCATCAACCCGCGCCAGCAGTTGATCCAGGGCCTGGGGCAAGGCCTCGATGGACTCAAGGGCAAAAAACAGGTGACGGGCCTGGGACGGAACGGGGGCCGCGAGGATGCCGGACTGGTAGTGACTCATGGGAACTCCTGGAAAAATTTGCCCAAGTCTACCGTTCCACAAAGCTCGCGTCAGTCTTGTCGCGCACTGCCTGTAGCCACGTCTGTGGGCCGCGCCAGTGGCTCGCCACTGTCGCTCAATGCGCCGCTTCTTCACGAAAGGCACTGGGGCTGAGCCCGGTCCAGCGCTTGAAGGCCCGGCGGAAACTGCGCACGTCGCTGTAGCCGACTTCCTCGGTAATGCGTTCGATGGACAGCTCGGGGTTGCCCAGCAGGTTCAGGGTCCGTGCCTGGCGCACCCGCTCCAGCAAGGCTTCGAAGGTCAGGCCGTGCTCGGTCAGGCGCCGGCGCAGGGTGCGCCCGCTCATGTTCAGGTCGCCGGCCACCTGCTCGATATGGCTGCCGCTGCGCAGGTCGCGGCTCAGGGCCCGCTCCACCGCCTGGATCAGGTCCATCTTCTGGTGCACCTGGGCGCTTTCCAGCTCCAGCAGCTTGAGCGCCTGGCGCAAGGCTACCGGGTGATGGTTGGGCAACGGCATCTGCAGCCAGCGGGCCTCGATCACCATGCGCGCGTGCAGGCAACCGAAATGCACATGGGGCCCGAGAAACTGGCCATAGAGCTCGGCATAGGGCGGCGCGGCCTGCATGAATTCCACCCGCAGGGCCTGGAAATCCGGGCTCACCAGGGCCCGGCCATAAATCAGCAGGCTGGCGAAGAACTCTTCCGCGGCGAAGATCTGCACCTCGCCATAGGGCAGCCGGCATTGCAGCTCGACAAAGAACTCGGCGCCATCACGACCGACATCCGCGGTGACTATGGTGCCCGAGGTGTGCTGGTGACGGATGCCCAGCTCGAAGGCGTCGCCCAGGGTGCGGCACAGCGACAGCGCGTGCCCCAGCAGCCCCAGGGTGCCGAGCACATTGCGGCTGCCGACCCAAAGCCCCAAGCCCTGCTGCGGCAGCGCCGCCAGGGCGCGCTCGATCATCGCCACCGCCTGGCGGTAGGAGATGCGCAGGGTCGGGTCTTGCAGGTCATCCAGGGTAAAGCCCAGGCCACGGCACAGGCGCTCGGCGCTGACGCCCTTGTCCTGGGCCACATCGGCCAGGGTCTGCAATAGAAAGGGCGAGACCAGGGCCAACTGGTCATGGGCAGCGACGGCTTTGATCGGCATGGGCATCGGCTTCCGGGCCGCTTCAGCGGCTGTTCTTATTGTCGGCAGGCACCGGGGCCAGGATGCCGCCGGTGCTTGCAGCATATCCGCTCCCGGGAAGATTTACGGAGGAATGTAACAAGGCATTGCAGACTGTCCGACAAAGTCCCCCTCCCTGTCCGCCAATACCCTGCCGTGCCTGCGCCCCAGGGCTTATTTCTATGGGGCGGCCGGCGCCTGCCGCCGCGCTCCCACTAACAATAAGAATGAGCCCAACCATGCACCCGACCCGTCCCGTTTTCCCCCTGCGCCTGGGCCTGGCCCTGACCGCCTGTTGCAGCCTGAGCGCCCAGGCCACTGAGTCCGGAGTGGACAATATCGGCCCCGGCACCGACGGTTTCTACGTACTGCCCCTGAGCCCCGACCAACTCCCGGAGCACATGTTCGCCTTCAACCTCTACTACAACCACTACCAGGCGAAAAAGCTCGACATCAGCTCCTTCGGCGGCAAGGTGCAGGAGGTCAAGATCACCTCCGACGCAATCATCCCGCGCCTGGATTACCTGAGCCCGCTGCGGGTCTTCGGCGGCCGCCTGGGGGGCTACGTGGCCCAGCCCTATGTGCGCCAGCAAGTGTCGCTGTACGGCCAGAGCGACCGCCGCGAAAGCATGGGCGACACCACCTTCGCGCCCATCATCCTCTGGGACCTGGGGCCCAGCCTGACCCTGGGCGCGGCCGTGGAAGTGACCCTGCCCACCGGCCAGTACGACGCCGACCGACTGGCCAACACCAGCAACAACTTCACCACCTACAAGCCGCTGTTCTCCATGACCTGGCTGCCCAGCGAACGCACCGAGCTGTCGTTCAAGAGCACCTACAGCTTCAACCGGGAAAACCGCGACACCCACTACCGTTCCGGGCAGATCTTCCACTTCGACTACTCGGCCAGCTACCGCCTGACCGACGACCTGAGCCTGGGGCTCAACGGCTACTACCTGAAGCAGACCACCGACGACAAGCAATACGGCAAGACCGTGACCTTCATGGGCGAAGCCGTCAGCGACGGAGTCCGCGGCCAAGTGTTCGCCATCGGCCCGGCACTGCACCTGCGCTTCCTCAAATACGCCAGCGCCGAGATCCGCTGGGCCAAGGAATTCGACGTGGAAAACCGCCCCGAGGGCGACATGCTCTGGGCCAAGCTGACCATTCCCTTTGCCCTATGAGCCACTAAGCGGCAAGCGGCAAGCTTCAAGCGGCAAGTCTCAAGCACGGCGCACGAACCCTGAGGCCTCCTGCTTTTCACTTGCCGCTCGCAGCTTGAAGCTTGCCGCTCCCCTCAAGCCTCAAGCCTCAAGCCCGAAGCATGGGCCTGAGGCTTCCCGCTTCCCGCTTGCAGCTAGAAGCTTGAAGCTTGCCGCTCACCCATACACCGGCCACCGCTCGACAATCCGCCCGCCCCGCACCGCCAGCAGATCACCAAACTGCAACAGCACCGCCTCCGTCTGCTGCGGCCGCAAGAACACCTGGTCATCCACCTGCAGGCCCACCGCGCCGGAGCCGTTGACCATCTCCTGGTTCGAACTGCGACCGAACATCCCGTTGCTCTGCAAGCCCGCCGGCGCTTCGAAGTCTGCCAGCCAGTGGCCGCCATAGATAAAGAAGGTCTGGCGCTGGTTGGGGTCCCACCAGGACAGCAGCCGCGACTTGTCGTCCAGGGCCGGAATGCGCACCGGGCCAGTGCTCTTGAGCACCGGGGTGGCGATAAAGGCCGCCGGCACATGTTGTTCCAGGGAGGCCAGGTCGTAATGGCTGGGCTTGAGCAGCGCGGTGCCCACCGACACCTCGCTGCTGAGGTTTTCCTGCTCATGCCGGCGGTAGCTGGGGCTGCCGGCGGTGTTCAGGGTCAGCCCCTCGCGCCACAGGGCCGGGTACTGCTGGCGAGTGAAATCGACGAAGCCGTTGTAACGCTGCATGACCTGGGCAAACAGGCTCTCGGGCGAGCCGAGAATCCCCGGCACACCCATATCGACAAAGGGGTCGTAGCCCATGAAACCGGCAAACTCCAGTTGCTGCGGATGGGCCGCGATCAGCGCCAGCATCCGGCCCAGGCTGGTATTGTCGCTGACGCCCCCGCGATGCAGGCCCACATCCAGCTCGATATTGATGCGCATCCGCGTGCCCAGGCCCTGGGCCAGCGCCAGGTACTGCTGCAGGCGCTCGGGGGTATCGAGCAGCCATTGCAGTTGCCGGCTGGGCTCGAACGGCCCCTTGAGCTGCTGGTAGAACAGCTCGACGGCGCGCAGCGGCAAGGGCTTGCCCAGGAGGATGTCGGCGTCGGCAAACACCTCGGCATCGTGGTTGAGAAAGGGTTGGTGGAAGGACATCAGGCGCCGGGTGCCGGCGCGCTTGGCGATATAGGCCAGCAGCCCCGGCGACGGCAGGGACTTCTCCACCAGCCGCAGGTGCTTGCCGCCGCGCTGCACCGATTGCCGCACCTCATCGATATTGTGATCCAGGCGATCCAGGTCGATCAGCATCACCGGCTGCATCGGCCCATTGGCCTTGAGCTGGCGATTGAGCTCGGCGAAATACGGGCTGTAGGGCGCGCCCCGGTCGCCGGGCCGCAACCAGGCGCCGACCCCCGCCAGCAATACCCCAAGCCCCAGGGCGCCGGCCACAAAACCACGACGATCCATACATCGATACTCCTGTTCAGGCCACACCCAGCACCGAGGCCAGGTGGGCATTGATGAATTTGCCTTGCGGGTCCAGCGCCTGGCGCACCTTGGCGAAAGCCTGCCATTGCGGGTACAGCCCTTGCAGGGTGCGGGCATTAAGGCTGTGGTGCTTGCCCCAGTGCGGGCGCCCCTGGTACTTCCAGAAAATCGGCTCCACCGCGGCGAAGAAATTGTGGTGATCCATGCTGAAGTGCTGGTGCACCGAGATCGAACAGCTGTCGCGACCCTCGAACATGCTCAAGGGAATGTCGTCGGCCTTGACGTAGCGGTACTCGATGGGAAACCAGGTGCGCAGGTCCTTGTCGCGGATCAGCCCAAGGATTTCCCGCAGGCACGCCGGCCCCAGGTGCGCCGGCACCGAGTACTCCATCTCGTTGAAACGCACGCTGCGCACATTGGCGTAGACCTGATAGGAATCCCCCACCCGCTGATCGAAGCTCGCCAGCCAGCGCAGGCTGTTGAGCAGGTGGCGGCGGGTTTCGGGGAAATCACTGACGTACTTGTCGAGGTTCTCGATCAGGCTGACGAACTCGTTGCCGCCCTCCTCGGCCGGGTCTTTGGGCGGGGTCGCAGGGTCGCTGGTTTCATTCAGTGCCACCGCCAGGGCGTAGTCGGAATGGGTGACCACCAGCATCTCCCAGTGCTGGTTATTGCGGGTGAGATTGTCCATGTCCTCCAGCAGTTCTTCGGTCTTGGCGATCCACTGGGTTTCCCGCAGGCGATAGGCCGCGCGGTTCTGCAGGCGCACCCGGGTCGCCACCCCCAGCGCCCCGAGGGACACCCGGGCGGCGTGGAACACCTCGGCGTTGCGCTGGGGGTCGCAATCCAGCACTTCGCCGCTGGCACTCACCAATTGCAGCCCGCAGACCTGGGACGAATAGGAACCGAAGCCGACCCCGGTGCCATGGGTGGAGGTGGAAATCGCCCCGGCCAGGGTCTGGTAGTCGATGTCCGCCATGTTCCACAGCGCCTGGCCCACCTCCTTGAGCGCCGGGCCCATCAGCGACATGGGCGTGCCGGCAGCAAATTCGGCCTGCAGGGTCTTGGGGTCGTGCTCCAGCAGGCCATTGAAATAGGCCAGGGACAGCAAGGTGCCGTCGGTGGGCACCAAGGCGCTGAAGGAATGGCCGGAACCCACCGGGCGGATCTTGCCCGGAGCGCTGCGGATCACCCGCACCAGCTCATCCAGGTCCTTGGGCGCCAACCGCTCCTGAGGCAGGCAGCTTTGCGCGCCGGACCAGTTGCGCCAGGGAATCAGCCGCGGCGCGCGGGCCAGTTCGGCCAGCAGCGGATTGCTGCACAGCGCGCTGAACGCGCCGAGGGCGCCGGCCCCTTGCAGCAGCCGGCGTCGAGAAAGGTGCATGACCATGAAGGGGGACCCTGTGTTTTTTATTGGAATGAATGGCCAGACATAAAGCTGATCAGGGCCAGGAACTGCTCTTCGCTGCACTGCATGCACTGGCCCATGGGCGGCATGCCCTGGTAGCCATTGATGCTGTGGTCCAGCAGGGTATCGGCGCCCTGGGCCACACGCGGCGCCCAGGCCTTGGCATCGCCGGCCAGGGGCGCGCCCGAGGCCGGGTTGGCGTGGCACAGCTGGCAACTGCTGGCGTAGACCTGGGCCAGGGCCGGGTCGGCCGGGCTCTGGCGCGCAGCCTCCAGGCGCGCGGCGGCAGGCGGTTCGGCCTCGCCGCAGGCGCTCAGCAACAGACCCAGGGCAATGCCCAGGGCAAAACGACAGCAATCACGCCGCAACGGGCGCAGGCAACCGGGGATGGCGCGGGACATGGAGGCTCCTCTGTGCAACCTGGACCAGAGCCCGCCCCGACCACGGGGCAGGCCACACAGGGCAACACTAAGGCAGCCCCGCGCCACGGTTGAGGGCATTGGCGGCCAGCCAAGGGGACTTGCGCGGCCAGACGCCTAAGCTACAAGCTCCAAGCGGCAAGCTCCCAGTTTGAGTCTTGTCGCTTGCTGCTTGAGGCTTGCCGCTTAGAACCCATTGCTGGCGCCACGCTGAAACGTTTAATCTCGAAACAGGACCGCCAGCCTGGCGCACCGGAGCCATCTCCAACACGGGGTAGAGTCATGACCACAGCCACAGTTCTCGACAACCTGTTTCCCACCGCTGCCGACATCCCCGAAGCCTACCGCCTGCCCGATCCCGTGGAGCAACGGGACTACCTGGTGGACGGCCAACTGCGCACCTGGAACGGACCCCTGGCCCAGGTGCGCAGCCCGATCTACCTCAGCGGTGCCGACGGTGACAGCCAGGTGATCCTCGGCAGCACACCGCTGCTGGACGCCGACACCGCCCTCAGTGCCCTGGACGCCGCGGTGCGTGCCTACGACCGGGGCCAGGGCGCCTGGCCGACGATGCGCGTGGCCGAGCGCATCCAGCATGTGGAAGCCTTCCTGGCGCGGATGCGCGAGCAGCGCACGGCGGTGGTCAAGCTGCTGATGTGGGAGATCGGCAAGAACCTCAAGGACTCGGAGAAAGAGTTCGACCGAACCTGCGACTACATCGTCGACACCATCGGCGCGCTGAAGGAACTGGACCGGCGCTCCAGCCGCTTCGAACTGGAGCAGGACACCCTCGGTCAGATCCGTCGCGTGCCCCTGGGCGTGGCCCTGTGCATGGGCCCCTACAACTACCCGCTGAACGAAACCTTCACCACCCTGATCCCGGCGCTGATCATGGGCAACACCGTGGTGTTCAAGCCGGCCAAGCTCGGCGTGCTGCTGATTCGCCCACTGCTGGAAGCCTTCCGCGACAGCTTCCCGGCCGGGGTGATCAACGTGATCTACGGCAGCGGCCGGGAAACCGTCAGTGCGCTGATGGCCAGCGGCAAGATCGATATCTTCGCCTTTATCGGCACCAACAAGGCCGCCAGCGACCTGAAGAAACTCCACCCCAAGCCCCACCGCCTGCGCGCGGCCCTGGGCCTGGACGCGAAGAACCCGGGGATAGTGCTGCCCGACGCCGACCTGGGCAACGCGGTGAGCGAGGCCCTGACCGGCGCCCTGTCGTTCAACGGCCAGCGCTGCACCGCGCTGAAGATCCTGTTTGTCCACGAGTCGGTGGTGGACAGCTTTATCCAGCAGTTCAACGCCAAGCTGCAGGGCCTCAAGCCGGGCATGCCCTGGGAGCCGGGGGTGGCCCTAACGCCGCTGCCGGAGAACACCAAGGTCGACTACCTGCACGCCCTGGTGGCCGATGCCCAGGCCCATGGCGCCCAGGTGGTGAACCCCCACGGCGGCGAGGCCCGGGCTTCGTTCTTCTACCCGGCGGTGCTGTACCCGGTGAACCCGCAGATGCGCGTCTACCACGAGGAGCAGTTCGGCCCGGTGGTGCCGATCGTGCCCTACCGCGACCTCGAGACCGTGATCGACTACGTGCTGGAGTCGGACTTCGGCCAGCAGCTGAGCCTGTTCGGCAGCGACCCGGCGGTGATCGGCCGGCTGGTGGACACCTTCGCCAACCAGGTCGGGCGGATCAACCTCAATGCCCAGTGCCAGCGCGGTCCGGACACCTTCCCCTTCAACGGCCGCAAGAACTCCGCCGAGGGCACGCTGTCGGTGCATGACGCGCTGCGCACCTTCTCGATTCGCACCCTGGTGGCGACCAAGTTCCAGGAGCGCAACAAAGAGCTGATCAGCGACATCATCCGCAATCGCGATTCGAGCTTCCTGACCACCGACTACATTTTCTAGTAACCCCTGCCGGGGCTCGCCCAAGGGTGGGCGCCCGGCCCTCTCACTGCAGGAGAACCCGGCCTGAACCCGTTCAACCCTTTGCGCGGCAGCACCCTGCCCGCCTGGCTGCGGCGCCTGCTGCGGCCGCTGCTCGATCCCTACCGACGCTACCGTCACGCCCGGCTGATCCACGCGGTGCGGGTCGCCCTCGGCCTGATCGCCACCATCCTGCTGACCACCGGGCTCAACCTGCCCCACGGTGAATGGGCCTCGGTGACCATGCTGGTGGTGATCGGCGGCCTGCAGCACCACGGCAATATCGGCAAGAAAGCCGCCGAGCGGGCCATTGGCACCCTGGTGGGCGCCGGGGTCGGCCTGGTGCTGGTGCTGCAACAGGCCTACTTCGGCCACCCCTGGCTGACCTACCTGGGCATGGCGTCGGTGTGCGGCTACTTCTCCTATCACGCCATCGGCAAGGGCGGCTACACCGCGCTGCTGGCGGCCATCACCGTATTTATCGTCGCCGGCCACGGCGACAACCAGATCAGCGACGGCCTGTGGCGCGCGGTGGACATACTGATTGGCATCGCCTTGGCCCTGGCGTTTTCCTTCGCCATCCCGCTGTATGCGGTCTACTCCTGGCGCTACAACCTGGCCAGCGCCCTGCGCGATTGCGCGCAGTTGTATGGGCGAATCATCAAGGGCCAGTCGGTGACCGACGACGAACACCTCAAGCTCCTGGGCCGGGTCAACGCGGCCATGCTGCAGTTGCGTTCGCTGATGCCTTCGGTGTCCAAGGAAGTGCGCCTTTCCATGACCGAGCTGGACGCCATCCAGCGCAACCTGCGGATGTGCATCAGCACCCTGGAGATTCTCGGCAACACCCGCCCCGACGCCAGCGACCCGCAAGCCATGGCGCAGATGCAACTGGCGCTCAGGGCCGAGCACCGGCAGATCCGCGTGCAACTGATCGGCATGGCCCGGGCCCTGCAATCGGGGGTCACCCAGCGCCTGGAAAAGTCCGTGCAAGGCCGCCCCGAAAACGCCCTGGAGGCCCCGGTGTACAAGGCCCAGGATGGCTACCGGCTGCTGACCCGGCAACTGGCCGCAACCTTGAGCGAGATGCACCAGCGCCTGGCCAAGAGCACCCGGCACTGGAAGATTTAAAACAGCTCGCTGAAGGCAATGAAAGGCGCCGTATCGCCCGGCTGCAAGGTCCGACCCTCGACGACTTGCACCAGACCATCGGCCCAGGAAGCCCCCAGCAGCACCCCGGAACTCTGGTTCGGGTAGAGCACGGCGCGGCCGTTTTCCAGGCGCGCCCGCAGGTATTCGCGGCGCTGGCCGGGCTTGGGCCAGGCGAAGGCCACCGGCACCTCGACACTCAGCGGCGCCACTTCCTGCACCCCCTGGATGCGCAGCAGATAGGCCCGGGCCAGCAGGCCGAAGGTCACCAGGGCCGAAGCCGGGTTGCCCGGCAGGCCAATCACCGGCACCTGGCCGAAGTAGCCCACAGTCAAGGGTTTGCCAGGCTTGATCGCAAGCTTCCAGAACAGCGGCCGGCCACTGTCGCGCAGCACCTGCCCGAGGCAGTCGGCATCCCCTGCGGAAACCCCGCCGGTGGTCAGGATCAGGTCCGTGCCGTGCTGCAACTGCTCCAGCCTGAGGCGGGTCTGCTGCGGCCGGTCGGGCAGGATGCCGGCGTCGATCACCTCGCAGCCCAGGGCATCCAGCCAGTGCCTGAGCAAGGTGCGGTTGCTGTTGTAGATGCAGCCGGGGCGCAGGGGCGTGCCCGGCTCCAGCAGTTCATCGCCGGTGGACAACAGCGCCACTCGCGGCCGGCGCACCACCGGTAATTGGGTGCAGCCCTGGGCCGCGGCCACCGCCAGCTCGAAGGGGCCGAGGCGCTTGCCGGCCTGCAGCAGCACATCACCGGCGCGGTTTTCCTGGCCCTGGGGGCGGATGTTCTGCCCCGCCTTCAGGGCCTGGGTGAAGCGCACCCGGCCATCCTCCAGGGGCTCGACGTTCTCTTGCATCTCCACGCAGTCGGCGCCTTCGGGCAGCGGCGCGCCGGTGAAGATCCGCGCACAGCTGCCGGGCTGCAAGGGCACGCCGGGCTGCCCGGCGAATACTGTTTGCGACACCGGCAAGGGCTGACCGTCCCAGTGCTGCAGGTTCAGGGCGTAGCCGTCCATGGCGCTGTTGGCCCAGGGCGGCAGGTCCAGGCTCGCCAGCAGGTCAGTGGCCAGCACCCGTTGCCGGGCGGTATCCAGGGCCAGGTTTTCGCTCTCGGCCAGGCGTTGGCTGTCGGCCATGGCCAGCAGGCTGGCCAGCGCCTGCTCCACCGGCATCAGTGGGCCCGGGTTCATCCCCGGGTCTCGCAAGCCTGCACCGGCTTGAGGTGCGGTACGAAATTGCACGGCCGATGGCGGGCATCCAGCTGCTCGGCGAGGATGCCTTCCCAGGCGGTGCGGCAGGCCCCGGTGGAGCCCGGCAGGCAGCACACCAGGGTGCCGTTGGCCAGCCCGGCCAGGGCCCGGCTCTGCACCGTGGAGGTGCCGATATCGAGAATCGAGATGGCGCGGAACAGCTCGCCGAACCCGTCAATGTGCTTGTCCAGCAGGCAGCTCACCGCTTCAGGGGTGCTGTCGCGGCCGGTAAAGCCGGTGCCGCCGGTGATCAGAACCACCTGGATGCCCTCGTCGGCGATCCAGGTCGCCACCTGGGCGCGGATCTTGTACAGGTCGTCCTTGAGCAGGTTGCGCTCGGCCAGGTGGTGACCGGCTTCCAGCAGGCGGCTGACCAGCAACTGGCCCGAGGTGTCCGTGGCATATTCCCGGGTATCGCTGACCGTCAGCACGGCCATGTTCAAGGGTACAAACAACGCATCCGACTTTACGCTCATGTCATTCTCCGACCGGCAGGCTCACTATCATCGACCCAGGCTAAGAGCCCGTCGGCGCGGCTGTCCAATCGTTATGGCTGACTGGATTATCGAGCCGCTCTATCGCTGCCGCGTACGCCACCCAGCCTCGATAAGCAGCATCGATCAGCCCTTCAATACAGCCGATTGGACGTGCGCCCCAGGACAAAGATATGGTGGCCGCCATCCTCGCCAATAGCCGCCGACCATGACTTCAAGCCACCCCGCCCAATCCGCTGCCCTGCCCTGCTCGATCCTGCTGCTGGCCGGTGGCCGCGGCTCGCGCATGGGCGGCCAGGACAAGGGCCTGGTGACCTGGCGCGGCCGGCCGTTGATAGCCCATGTGCAGGAGGTGGTGCGGCCCTTGAGCGATGACCTGATCATTTCCTGCAACCGCAACGCCGAGCGCTACCGGCCCTATGCCGACCAGTTGGTGGCGGATGCGCAGGAGGATTTTCCCGGCCCCCTGGCCGGGGTTTTGGCCGGCCTGGCGGTGGCGCGCCACCCCTGGCTGCTGGTGCTGGCCTGCGACGCGCCGCAAATCGACGCCGCGCTGATCCAGGCCCTGCTGCAGGCCCGTGGCAACCCGCAGAGCCCGCTGATGGTGCAACAGGCCGGACAATGGCAACCCATGTTCAGCCTGATGCCCACCGCGCTGCTGGGGGAGCTGCGCCAGGCCTGGGACCAGGGCGAGCGCAGCCTGCTGCGGGCCCTGATAGCCCACGGCTTGCGCCCCCTGCCCTGCGCCGCGGACGATCCGCGGCTAAGCAATTTCAACAGCCCTGAACTACTGTCTGAAACAGACCCCAAGCCCTTGGCCTGATCACCGACAGCCTGATCCAAACCAGCAGCCCGGCAAGGCTTGCAGCCTTTCCATGGGCGCAATAGCTGCGCTATTACTGAAGCCGACTTTTCCCCTAACAGGTGCCATCGTGGACATCAAGCAACTCAAGTTTCTGATCGCCCTGGAGCAGACCCGGCACTTCGGCCAGGCCGCCGCGCGCTGCCATATCACCCAGCCGACCCTGTCCATGCGCCTGCGCAACCTGGAAGACGAACTGGACCTGATCCTGGTGACCCGCGGCCAGCGCTTCGAGGGTTTCACCGAGGCCGGCGAACGGGTGCTGGCCTGGGCCAAGACCCTGCTGGCGGCCCATGACGGGCTGTTCGCCGAAGCCGCCGCCTGCCGCGGGCAACTGGTGGGTAACCTGCGCCTGGGCCTGGTGCCGCTGAGCGGCTTCAACCCCATCGGCTATGTGCAGAAGCTTTCGGCAAGTTTTCCCGAACTCAAGTTCAGCCTGTCGTCCGCCAGCTCCGACCGCATCATCGAAGACATCGGCAACAACCAGCTGGACCTGGGGGTCTGCTACCTGGACCACGTCAACCCCAACTACCTGGACTTCTTCGAAATCGGCGAGACCCGGGTCGGCCTGCTCTACGACACCCGGCATTTTCATTTCGAAGGCAGCGAGATGAGCTGGGAAGAGGCCGCCGAACTGCCACTGGGCATGCTCAGCACCGGCATGCACTATCGCAAGTCCATCGACCTGAGCTTTCGCAGCCGCGGGCTCAACCCGACGCCGATCCTGGAAAGCGATTCCACCTACCAGCTGTTCCAGGCCATTCACGAAGGCTTCTGCTGCTCGATCATGCCCCTGGACAGCGGCCTGGATTCACCCATCGAGAACCTGGCCTTTATCAACCTGCCGGATGCCAGCGTGCTGGCGCCCCTGGGCCTGGTGATGCGCAAGACCGAGCCGCGCTCGGCGATTGCCGAAAAGTGCTTCGCCGAAGCCAAGCAGCTGTTTGCCCACAAAGACTGAACAAGCGCCCCCGGGCCGGCCATGGCCCGGGGCGCATCTGAATACATCGAGGTGTGGTCATGATTTGCCGGATCGAACCCGCGGAGCAACAACCCGAGGCCAATGCGCCGGCCCCGGCGCCGCAGCGCGTGGCCTATCGCGAATACACTCCGGAGGGCCTGCTGGCCGAGGCGCCGCTGGCCGCCGAAATCGCCCTGGCGATCACCTACAACGGCCTGAGCCAGGCGGTGATGATGGTGTCGCCGGGCAATCTGGAAGACTTTATTCGCGGCTTCAGTATCACCAACGACATAGTCACGGACCTAGGTGAAATCTACGACATCCGCCTCAGCCACTTTCCCCAGGCCTGCCAGGCCGATGTGGAGATTTCCAGCCGGGCGTTCTGGGCGCTGAAGGACCATCGCCGGCAAATGGCCGGCACCAGCGGCTGCGGCCTGTGCGGGGTGGAAGCCCTGGAACAGGCGCTGCCGCAATTGCAGGCTCTCGAGCCCTCGGCCCTGCCTTCCGCCGAGCATTTGCAGGGCCTGCGCCAGCGCATCGAACAGGCCCAGCTGATGGCCCGCAGCAGCGGCGCCCTGCACGCGGCGCTGTACGTCGATGAACAGGGTGAAGTGCGCCTGTGCCAGGAAGACATCGGCCGGCATAACGCCCTGGACAAGCTGATCGGCGCCCTGCTACACGCCGGGATAGACACCAGCAAGGGTTTTACCGTGGTCACCAGCCGTTGCAGCCTGGAGCTGATCCACAAGGCGGTACGGGCCCGTCTCGGCACCTTGGTGAGCCTCTCGGCGCCCACTGCCTTGACCGTGCAGTGGGCCAACAAGCACCGCCTGAACCTGATCCACGTGCCCCAGCGCAACGCCCCGCGAATCTACAGCCCGATCTGAAGTGGCGACCTACCTGATAAATGGGAAGGCTGCGCCTTCCAGCGCGAGCAAGCTCGCTCGCCACTGGGCTTGCACCACCGCTTGCGGCTAATAGCTTGCAGCTTGCAACTGCCCTTCCGTGGCGAGGGAGCTCGCTCCCGCCCGGGCGGCCGGCGTCCCGGCGCGCAGCGGCCGTAAACCCTGAATCCGCAATCCACCTGACAGACCACGGATTCAGACCCAGGGAAGGCTGCGCCGTCCAGCGCGAGCAAGCTCGCTCGCCACAGGGTT